>DASWSI010000251.1:0-3289 GCA_036402715.1 Candidatus Limnocylindrales bacterium | reverse complement strand
GGCGCGATCGGTCGCGTCGCGGAGGAGGACACGGCGTTCTCCGGCCGCGCGGCGCGGTTCGATCTCAGCGCCGACTCCATCTGGGACGATCCCGCGCTCGATGCCGCGAACCGCGAGTGGGTCCGCCGCGCGATGGCGATCGTCGAGCCCGATGCCATCCCCGGCCGCTACGCGAACGAGAACGCAGATGTGGGTCCGGAGGAAACGCTCGCAATCTACGGCCCCGAAAAGGTCGCGCGGCTCGCGGCGCTGAAGCGGACGTGGGACCCCGACAACGTCTTTTGGCGGAACCACAACGTGGCGCCCGCGCCGGACTGACGCGCTCAGGCCGGGCCTTGACCGGGCATGCGACGCTGCAACGAGCACACGAAGCGAGTCGAGAGACGAGAAAGGAGCGAGATGGGAGCACCCATGTCCAGCCAGAAGGTGACTACCTCCTTGGAAGGCATGAGGCCCCATGCGCACGCTCAACCTCGGAATCCTCGCCCACGTCGACGCCGGTAAGACCACTCTCAGCGAGCGGCTCCTCTTCACCGCCGGCGCGATCGACCACGTCGGCACCGTCGACGCCGGCACCACCCAGACCGATTCGCTCGACCTCGAGCGCGAACGCGGAATCACGATCCGGTCCGCGGTCGCCTCGTTCCTCGTCCGCGACCTCGCCGTCAATCTCGTCGACACGCCCGGCCACCCGGACTTCATTGCCGAGGTCGAGCGCGTCCTCGGCGTGCTCGACGGTGCCGTTCTCGTCGTCTCGGCCGTTGAAGGCGTCCAGCCGCAGACGCCGCTCCTCTTTCGCGCTCTGCAGCGGCTCCACGTCCCGACGCTGATCTTCGTCAACAAGATCGATCGCGCCGGTGCGGACCCCGAGCGCGTCGTCAACGAGATGCGCCGACGGCTCGCTCCCGCCCTCGTGCCGATGGAACGGGTTCGCGACGCCGGCGGCCGCACGGCGGTCGTGGAGCCGTTCGCGGCGGCCGACACACCCCACGCGGCCGCGCTGACGGAGCTCCTCGCCGAGCACGACGAGTCGATTCTGGGTGCGTATGTTGGCGACGGCCGCGCGCTCCCGTACAGCCGCCTTCGCCGGGAGCTGGCGGTCCAGACGCGACGCGGCCTCGTCCATCCCGTCTTCTTCGGGTCCGCCGGCCTCGGCATCGGCGTCGATGTTCTCCTGGCGGAGATCCGTGAGCTGCTCCACCGCCCCGGTGGCGATCCCCAAGCGCCGGTGTCCGGCCGCGTCTTCAAGATCGAGCGCACCGCATCCGGAGAACGCGTCGCGTACGTCCGCCTGTTCGCCGGCACGTTGCGTCCCCGGCAGCGCGTCCGCGTCGGTGAAGGCGATGACGCGAAGCCGAACTCGATCCGCGTGTTCGCCCCGGCCGGAGCGCCGCGGCGAGACACCGTCGAGGCGGGTGAGATGGCCACGGTCCGTGGGCTCGGCGGCGTCCGGGTGGGCGACGCGATCGGCGAGCCGCCACCGGGAGAGGCGATCACGGCGCGCTTCCCGCGGCCCACGCTCGAAGCGGTCGTCGTCGCCCGATCACCGGAGCAGTCCGGGTCGCTCCGCGCCGCCCTGTCGCAGCTCGCCGAGCAGGACCCCCTGATCGACGTCCGCCAGGATGACCACCGCCACGAGATCGCCGTCTCGCTCTACGGCGAGGTCCAGAAGGAGGTCATCCAGGCGACCCTCGAGCGGGAGTACGGCATCGCCGCGGAGTTCCGCGAGACGACCGTCGTGTGCATCGAGCGGCCGGCGCGAGTTGGCGAGGCCGAGGAGATCATCCGGGCGAAGACGAAGACGAACATCACCGGTCGCAGCTCGCCGCTCAGCACGAACCCGTTCCTCGCGACGCTGGCGCTTCGGATCGAGCCGGCGCCGCCCGGGACGGGGATCGAGTTCCGGCACGATGTCGAGGTCCGCCTCGTTCCCCTGTACCTGTTCCACACCGTCGAGACGTTCGCGACGCAGATGGAGGCGTTCGTCCGCGAGGCGCTCTCGGAGGGGCTGGCGGGCTGGCAGGTGACGGACTGCGTCGTCACGATGACGGACTGCGGGTACCTGTCACCCACGACATCGCCGGCGGACTTTCGGCGGCTGACGCAGCTCGTGCTCGCGACAGCGCTCGAGCGTGCCGGCACGTGGGTCTGCGAGCCGCTCGCCGATCTCTCGCTCGAGATGCCGGCATCGACGGCGCCGGGCGTGATTGCCGCGCTCGCGCGGCTCGGTGGGCGGGTCCGCGGGCAGTTCTCGGCGAACGGCTTCGCGACAGCTGACGCGGTGCTGCCGGTGGCGCGGGTTCGGTCGCTCCAGAACCAGCTGCCCGGCCTGTCGATGGGGGAGGGGATCCTCGAGACGCGCTTCGGCGGGTACCAGCCGATCGGTGACAACCCGCCGAAGCGCCCGAGGTCGCGTCCGAGCCCACTGGAACGCGACGCGTGGCTCGCGTCCCTCGCGAAACGTGGCTAGGCCGTTCGAAGCAGCTCGAAGACGACCCGGCCTTCGGCGGCGACCGCAGGATCGGAGAGATCGACGCCGTCGATGAGGCGAATGAACTGCGCACCGAACCGGATGCCGCGGACGACCGTCGTCAGCGTGTTCCGGAAGAACTCGACTCGCTGCGCGGGATCGAGCTCGACGGCGCGCACCTCCTCGACCTTGCCGCTCACGGTGATGGTCGCTCCGCCCGCGGCTCGCAGATTGCGGACCCAATGAACCTCGCCCCAGGGCGACCAGACCCAACGGCGGCCACCAAGCTCGATGATCGCCACCGGGGTCGCGCGGGGGAGGCCGCTCTTTCGGCCGGGGATCGTCAGGAGGGTGTTCGGGCCCATCGGGACGCCCGCACGCAGCAGCCGGCGGGCGATCGGGTTGAAGACGGAGACCCAGGCGGGTGCCGCCGAGGTCTGGGAGATGTGGTCGGTCATGTTCGGTGCTCCTTCGAGGGTGCCGTTGTGTGGCTTTCAAACGACTGACCCCGAAGACGAGGCAAACGTGACCGCGTGACGGAATCGCATCGTCGGTCACGTTTCGTCGCCGCTCGGTGTCACGAAGAAGAGCGCGACAATTCGCACCGAGGACATGTCGATGGGTGAAACGGACTGGCTGGCCGAGCGCTTCGAGGCGCAGCGCAGCCATCTGCGCGCCGTTGCCTATCGGATGCTCGGCTCGCCGAGCGAGGCCGACGACGCGGTCCAGGACGCGTGGCTTCGCGCGAGCCGGGCCGGCGCGGACGACATCGACAACGTGGGCGGCTGGCTGACGACGATCGTCGCGCGTGTCTGTCTC
>DASWSI010000250.1:0-1760 GCA_036402715.1 Candidatus Limnocylindrales bacterium | reverse complement strand
ACCTTCTGCACTTCCTTGACGAGGTAGCGCTGGACGGCATCCTTGCCGCGGGTGTCGAGGTATTCCTGCGGGTTGATCGGACCATCGGTGATGGCGTCACCCGCCCGGATCTCCTGGCCGTTCTCGACCAGCAGCTTGGCGTTGTGCGGGATCGTGTACTCGCGCTCGACGATGTCCTCGGCGCGAACGATGAGGCCCTCGCCATCGCGGACGAGGAACCCGCGAACGGGCGCCATGACGTCCGTCGCGTGCCCGTCCGTCGCGTCGGCGCGAGCGAGGATCTGGTTGGCCTCGACGAGATCGCCGGGCGCGGCGAGCAGCTCCGCCCCGGCGGGCAGGGCGATCGTCGTGTCGTACGACTCGCGGCTGGTCACCTTGACCTTCGTGCCGGTATCGCTGCGGAGGATCTCGACGTTGCCGTCGATGTGGCTCATCTCCGCCTTGCCCTTCGGGATCCGAGCCTCGAAGAGCTCCTCCACCCGCGGCAGGCCGGCGGTGATGTCGAGACCGGCGACGCCACCGGTGTGGAATGTCCGCATCGTGAGCTGGGTGCCCGGCTCGCCGATCGACTGCGCCGCGATGATCCCGACGGCCTCGCCGCTGCCGACCATGCTGCCGGTCGCGAGGTTGCGGCCGTAGCAGGCCCGGCAGACGCCGTGCCGCGCTTCGCACGTGAGCGGTGACCGGACGAGAACCTCGTCCATGCCGGCCGCGTCGATGGCCTTCGCCATCTCTTCCGTGATCAGCTCGTTGCGATCGACGATGAGCGTCTCGGTCTTGCCCTTGCCGCCCGGCGTCTTCAGCGGAGCCGCGGACAGGCGGCCGACGAGACGCCGCTGGAAGGCATCGGTCTCGTCCGCGGACTCGCCGCGGGTGATCCAGCTGCCCTCCTCGGTGCCGCAGTCGTCCTCGCGGGTGATGACGTCCTGGGCGACGTCGACGAGCCGTCGGGTCAGATACCCGGAGTCCGCGGTTCGGAGTGCGGTGTCGGCGAGGCCCTTCCGGGCGCCGTGGGTCGAGATGAAGTACTCGAGGACGGTCATCCCCTCCCGGAAGTTGCTCCGGACAGGGACGTCGATGATCCGGCCCGACGGGTCCGCCATGAGGCCTCGCATCGCGCCGAGCTGGCCGATGTTGCCCTTGTTTCCGCGGGCCCCTGACGCGGTCATCATCGTCACGGCACCGAACGGATCGAGCGACTTCATCATGTCGTCGGACATCTTCGCCGTCGTGTCCTGCCAGACGCCGACGACCTGCTCGTACCGCTCGTCGTCCGTGATGAGGCCGCGCTGGAACTGGCGATCGATCTCGAGAACCGACGCATCGGCGCCCTTGAGCGCGGCCGCCTTGTTCTTCGGGATCTCGATGTCGAACAGGCCGATCGTCATCCCGCCGCGGGTCGCGAACTCGAACCCGACGCTCTTGATGCCGTCGACGAGGTGAGCCGTCTCCTCCGAGCCGAGGAGGCGATAGCAGTCGTGGACGAGCGCCTTGAGCTCCGAGCGCTTCATGATCGCGTTCGAGAAGCGAAGCCGATCCGGAAGGATCTGGTTGAAGATGATCCGCCCGACGGTCGTCCGCATCCGGCCGGCCACGAGGGTCCCGGACTCGGCGTCGAACGTCCTGATCTCGGCCTCGACGGGCTCATGGAGCGTGACGTTCCGGAGCTGGTAGGCGAGGATCGCCTCGTCCTCGCTCGAGAACAGCCGGGTCTTGCGACCCTTGACCTCCGGGCCGTCCATCGTCAGGTAGTAGCAGCC
>DASWSI010000249.1:0-4065 GCA_036402715.1 Candidatus Limnocylindrales bacterium | reverse complement strand
CCGTGTCATCTGCGGGCCGCCCCGTCGACGATGTCAGCCCCCGACGCCGTCGACGACGACGGACACGGCTTCGAGCTCGAGGCCCAGGAGCCGCTCGACCGTCGCGGTGACGGCCGCCCGAACCTGCGCGACGAGCGGCGCGAGTGGCTGGCCGGGCCGGGCAACGATCGCGACGCGCACCGCCACGCGGCCATCACGGAGGCGGACGTGGACGGCCGGGGCGAGGAAGACGCGCCGCCAGGCCGGGCCGGATCGGCCGACGTGCTGGACCCCGGGAACCTCGAACGCGGCGAGCCGGACCATCTCCGCGATCACCTCGCGGCTCACCGTCAGACCGGATGCCGTCACGTCGCCGGTTCCGCGACGGCGACGGGTGCCGCCTCGCCGCCGCGGGCGCTCGAGCCCTTCGTTCCGCTGCCGGCCGGCCCGCCGAGCGACTCGGCAATGAGCTCGGGGACGCGCGCCCGGGCCATCCGCGCCCCCACCTCGATCGCGAACCCGATCATCCGGCGCTTCGCGCGACCGTGGGTGATGATCACCGTCCCGCGAACGCCGAGGAGCGGCGAGCCACCGACGCGCTCGTAGTCGAACGTTCCGCGGATCCGGGCGATGCCGGGACGCAGCAGGAGATACGCAAGGCGACCGCGGAGCGTGCCGCGGAACTCGGCGCGGAACAGGTCGAAGATGAAGGTCGAGAGGCCCTCGAAGAACTTGATCACGACATTGCCGAGGACCGCGTCGCAGACGACGACCTCGGCGAGGTGGCGCGTCAGGTCCTTGCCCTCGACGTTGCCGATGAAGTTCAGCCCGGACTCGTCGAGCAGCTCCGTCGCGCGCTGGATTCGCGCGTCGCCCTTGCCCTTCTCCTCGCCGATCGACAGCAGCGCGACGCGCGGCTTCGTCACGCCGAGGACGCGGTCCGCGAAGATCGCGCCCATTCGGGCGTACTGGGCGAGGTTCTCGGCGGTCGAGTCCGGGTTGGCGCCGATATCGAGAAGGACGAACGGTCCGGCGTCGGTGATCATCTGGACGGCGAGCGCCGGCCGGTCGACGCCGCGCAATCGGCCCAGCCGGAGGACCGCGGCGGCCATGCCCGCACCGGTGTGCCCTGCCGTGACGACCGCGTCAGCGTCGCCGCGCCTGACGAGGTCCATCGCCACGAGGATCGACGCGTCCTTCTTCTCGCGGATCGCGAGAGCCGGGTGCTCGTCCATTGCGATGACCTGGGCGGCGTGGACGATCGAGACGTTCGCGGGCAGGTCGCCGGCGATCTCGCGCAGCGTTGCCTCGTCACCGACGAGCGTGAGGCGATCGCGCGGGTTCGCGGCCGCGAACGTCAGCGCGCCGTGGACAACCTCGACCGGTCCGTGGTCGCTGCCCATCGCGTCGACCGCGATCCGGACACCGGGCGACGACCCGGGCGCACCGTCGGCCGAGTGCGTCACGTCGTCAGGACGCGGGCTCGTCGCCGGGCCGCTTGACGTCGATGGCCGGGCGTCCCGCGTAGTAGCCGCAGTTCGGGCAGGCGTGGTGTGGCTGCTTCGCTTCGTGGCAATGCGGGCACTCCTCGATCGCCGGCAGGCCGATCGCGAGATGTGCGCGTCGCTCACCCTGGCGGGCGTGGGAAACCCTTCGCTTCGGTACGCCCATGGCACCGTGCTCCTTCCGTCTGGATCGTCCGGCCCGCGCCGTGCGATGGATGCTGTCGAGATCGGCCGACCGGCTGCGGGACGCGCCGAGACGCCACGGCGGTGCGTGGAACCGAGAGCGGAGTCTACGGCCTTCCGGCGGTCATCGCCAGCGACCTCCCTCGCGGCGAGCCACAGGCGACGCTAGTCCTCGTCGCTCCCCGGGGCGCGAAAGCTGCGAAGGGCTTCGAGTCGCGGGTCGATCTCGTCGACCGCGTGGTGATGCGGGCCGCCGGTCATTCGCTCTCCGCAGACCGGGCAGAGGCCGGGACAGTCCGGCTCGCAAAGGGGCGCGATCGGCTCGGCCAGCTGGATCGCCTCGCGGACCGTCGCCTCGAGCTCCAGCTCGTGATGGGGCGTCAGGCGCAGGACGTCGGGATCCGCGGCCACGTTGACCGGCTGCCCGGTACCGAGATCGACGCTCGGGATCGCTTCCTCCTCGATCCGGATGTCGAGCGGCACCTCGATCGCGCGCAGGCAGCGGCTGCATTCGGTCTCGAGGCTCGTCGTCAGGTTGGCGTTGACGAGGAGGCCGCGATTCGTCCGGGCGAGGTGGACGGCGCCCTCGATCGGGTCACCCTGGAGCAGGTCGCCGAGGTCGATCATCGCCCCGGCGACGACGTAATCCCGCGTCGAGCCGGGGGCCTCGGCCATGAGCGCGGCGACGTTCCACGCGAGCGGTTCCGCGACCGGCCGGCTCACGACCGGACGGGTTCGGTGGCCCCCTCGACCTCGGTGCGCGGGGCCGAGCCGGTGCCGTTCGTTGCGTCCGCGGGTCCCGCGGCGTCGAGGACGTCCGCCCGCCGCTCGTCGAGAACGGCGATGCCCTTCTTGATGCTCTGGAGCGTCTTCACCACCTCGCCTTCGAGGCCTGCCAGGACAGACACGGCGTATTCGTCGGCGCCGCGGCGGATGTCGACGGCGTCCGCCTCGGCACGCGCGACGACCCGGCGGCTCTCCTCCTGCGCGGCGTGCGTCAGCCCGCGCTCGTCGATGAGGAAGGCGGCCTGCTCCTGCGCCCTGGCGACGATCCGCTCCGACTCTTCCTGGGCCTTCTCGATGATCCGTTCGCCCTCGGAGTTGATCCGCTTTGCCGCGCGGACCTCCTCGGGAACCGCCGCGCGAAGCTCGTCGATGAGTCGCAGCGCCTCGTTCTGGTCGACGACGACGTTGCTCGTCAGGGGCAGCTTCTTCCCGTTCGCGATCAGCGATTCGAGTCGCTCGACGAGGAAGATGATGTCGATCGGACGGCCCTCCGGGCGTCGGGTGGTGAGTCGTGCGGATTATGGCACGGGGCGCGGCGACGTCCGGAGCCATTGCGGAGTGGCGGCCACGATGCGGCGCGCAGCGGGACCGCCGCGCTACCTCTCGGCGAGTGCCTTCCGGACCCGCGCCTCGGCCGCCGGCGGGACCATCTCGCCGACGTCGCCACCGAACTGCGCGATCTCCTTCACGAGGCTCGAGCTGACGTAGCCATGCTCGAGCGACGTCATGAAGAAGACCGTGTCGATCCCCGGCGCGAGCTTCCGGTTGTTGTGCGCGAGCTGCATCTCCGCCTCGAAGTCGCTGATGGCGCGCAGTCCGCGGACGATGAAGCCCGCGTTCCGGCGCCGGCAGAACTCGACCGTGAGGCCGTCGAAGCTCTCGACCGCGACGTCGGCCGCGGGGAGGCCGGCGGCATCGAGCGCCTCGCGCAGTCCGCTGACGCGCACGTCGGCCGGGAGGAGCGGCGTCTTCCGCGGATTGGCGAGCACGGCGACGATGACGTGGTCGAACACGGCGTGCGCCCGATGGACGACGTCGAGATGCCCGTTCGTGACCGGGTCGAAGGAGCCGGGATAGACCGCGACCCTCACTCGTCCTCCTCATCCGTGCCCGGCCTGTGCCGCGTGTCGGTGGTGCCGGCGCGGTAGAACGTCAGCGCGGTCTCACCGAACCGCCGCTCGCGCTCGGATGCTAGCAGTCCGACCTGGGCCGGCGGGACCTCGCGCCAGAAGTGTTTCGCGATGACCCGCGCGCCCGGCGCGAGCAGCGCGTGACCCGGCTCGCCGAGCAGGTCGAGCGTCCGCCGCAGGACGTCGGTGTCGGCGTACGGCGGATCAGCGACGACGATGTCGAACGGGCCGGCGGCCGGCGCTGAGCCCGCGAGCCATCGGAGGACGTCGGCGCGGGCGACGCTGCCGCCGTCGAGCCGGGAGCGTCGGAGGTTCTCCTCGATGACCCGACAGGCGGTCGCGTCCTTGTCGACGAAGACGGCCGCGGTCGCGCCACGGGACAGCGCCTCGATTCCGGCCGCGCCGCTGCCGGCGAACAGGTCGAGGAACCGCGCGCCTCGAAGCTCCGGCTCGAGGATCGCGAACAGCGTCTCCTTGACCCG
>DASWSI010000248.1:0-3123 GCA_036402715.1 Candidatus Limnocylindrales bacterium | reverse complement strand
GGGTCGACCTCGGCCGTGAACGCCAGCCGCTCGCCATCCGGTGACCAGGCGAGGTCCGCCACGCCGAACGTGCCCGTCGCGAGCTTCGCCGGTGGCCGCTTGCCGCCAACGTCGACGCGCATCAGGCGCGACGTGCTGTCGGTGTCCTTCGGGCCGCGGCGGAGGAACGCAACGCGCCGGCCGTCCGGCGCGATACGGGGCCTCGAGTCGCGACCCCCGCCGGTCGTGAGCCGCCGCGCGGCGCCGCGGCCACCGCTGTCGAGCGGCACGACCCACAGCTCAGAGGCGTACGCATTCCGCAGCACGTAGCGCCGGACCACGACGGCAAACGAACCGTCGGCGGCGAGGTCGTGCTCCTCGACGACGACCTGGCGGCGGATGTCGTCGGGGATCATCGGTCGAGCGATCATCGACGCAGCCTACCGAACGCCGCCGCGGCGAGACGCGCTGTCGCGCCGCGTACGCTTCGGGGAATGACGGATTCACAACCGGCCGCCGGGGTGCGCTCGGTTCGCGACCGGCTCCTGGTCTCGCCGGAGGTCGCCGCCGCACTCGCCGAGAGCCGCGCGGTCGTCGCCCTCGAGTCGACGCTGATCAGCCACGGGCTCCCGTACCCGGCGAACATCGAGGTCGCGACCGCGGCGGAGACCGCCGTCCGGGCTGCAGGTGCAGTTCCGGCGACGATCGCGATCCACGACGGCAAGGTCCTCGTCGGCCTCGGGCGCGACGCGCTCGAGGCGCTCGCGACCGCACCGGCCGGTTCCGTCAGCAAGGCCGGTCGACCCAGCCTCGCGGCGGCGCTCGAGGGTGGCGGGTGGGCGGCGACGACCGTCTCCGCGACGATGATCGCGGCCGCGGCGGCCGGCATCCGTGTCTTCGCGACGGGAGGCATCGGCGGCGTTCACCGCGGCGCCCTGACGGGGACCGATACGAACCCCGCCACGTTCGACATCTCGTCCGATCTCGAGGAGCTCGCGCGAACCCCGATGGTCGTCGTCTGCGCGGGGCCGAAGGCGATCCTCGACGTGGCCGCGACGCTCGAGTACCTCGAGACACGCGGCGTACCGGTCGTCGCGGTCGGGCAGGACGAGGTGCCGGGCTTCTACTCGCGATCGAGCGGGATCCGCGCGTCCATGTTGGCGCGGGACGGCGCGGCGGCGGCGCGGATCGCGGCGACCCACGTGGATCTCGGGCTCGGCTCCGCGATCCTCATCTGCGTCCCGGTTCCGGCCGACGCGGCCCTCAGCGACGCCGACGCCCGGACCGCCATCGAGCGCGCGATCGCGGAGGCTGAGGCGGCAGGAATCGCCGGCCCGGATCTGACGCCGTGGCTCCTCGCCCGGGTCGCCGCGCTCACGGGTGGCGCATCCGTTCGCGCCAACACCGCGCTCATCGTCAACAACGCGGGCGTCGCGGGCGCGCTCGCCGTCGCCCTCGCGCGAGCGGCCACAAGCGAGCGAGCCGCCACTCGCTGACGGTCGAAGCCCGGCGAAACGGCCGGTATACTTCCGCGCTCACCTCGCCCGTGCCCTCGGGGTCTCCATGTCCGCTTCCGCGTCTGCAGCGATCACCGCGCCCGCGATCGACGTCCGCGACGTCCGTCGCGTCTACAGGGCCAAGCCGAAGGACATCGTCGCGCTCGACGGCATCGACCTCGAGGTCGCGCCGGGCGAGTTCTTCGGGCTGCTCGGGCCGAACGGTGCCGGCAAGACCACACTCATCAAGATCCTGACGACGCTGCTGCTGCCGTCGAGCGGCACGGCGCGCGTCTTCGGGTTCGACGTCGTCAACGACACGAAGCGGATCCGGCGAATCATGAACATGGTCGCGGGCGGCGAGCAGTCCGGCTACGGGATCCTGACGGTCCGCGAAAGCCTCTGGATGTTCGGCCAGTTCTACGGCCTCGGGACGCGCGACGCGTGGCGGCGGGTCGATCAGCTCATCGAGGCGGTCGGGCTCGACGAGCAGCGCGAGCAGCGGGTCGCGACGCTCTCGACGGGGCAGCGCCAGAAGATGAACTTCGCGCGCGGGCTCCTGAACGACCCGTGGATCTTCTTCCTCGACGAGCCCACGCTCGGCCTCGACGTCGCCGCCGCGCGGTCCGTCCGCGAGCTCGTCGTCCAATGGAAGGCGGCCGTGCCGGGCCGGACGGTTCTCCTGACGACGCACTACATGGCGGAGGCGGACGAGCTGTGCGAGCGGATCGCGATCGTCGACCATGGCCGGATTCTCGCGATCGGCACGCCGGCCGAGCTGAAGCATCGGGTCCAGAGCGAATCGATCTTCCGGCTCGAGCTCGATCGGCTGGACGCCGGCGCCGGCGCGCTGGCTCGGCTGCCGGGCGTCGTGAGCGCCGCGGTGGCCGCCGACGACAGCGGCAGCGGCGAGCGCCAGACCGTCGTCGTCAACATCGTGCTGCGTGATGACGCGGCGCTGGGTGGCGTCGTCACGGCGCTGGCGGGCCTCGGCGCCCAGATCCGGGCGCTCCGCAAGTCCGAGCCGACGCTCGAGGACGTCTTCGTCGAGCTTGTCGGCCGCGGCTTCGACGACGCCGACCGAACGACGGACGACGCGTCGCCGCCCGCCGGCCCGCCAGCAACGCGCGACGGCGATGGCGACACGCCGCCGCCATGGGCCGGCGAGACGCGCCACTCCACCGAAGCGGCCCCGGCCGCCGAAGAGGAGCTGGTCTGATGTCCGCCTTCGTCCATCGCGCCACAGCGAGCCCGGCCGAAGCCGCGGAGTGGACGCGCCGCCAGGCCCTCGCGACGGATCTTCGGTCCGTGCTCGGTCGCGCCTACCCGCGCGTCCGCGGCATGGCGCGCGAGAAGTCGTGGATCTTCTTCGAGATCCTGCTGCCGTTCCTGACGACCTCGGCCTTCGTGTTCGTCTACCGGGCGCTCCATGCGCCGCAGCAGTACATCGGCTTCGTCGTCCTCGGTGGGGCGATGACGGCGTTCTGGCTCAACGTCATCTGGATGATGGCGAGCCAGCTCTGGTGGGAGAAGAGCCAGGGCAATCTCGAGCTCTACTTCGCCGCCCCGATGGACATCATGAGCGTGCTCTTCGGAATGGCGATCGGTGGGCTGATCATGAGCTCGACCCGAGCGGCAGTGGTCCTCG
>DASWSI010000247.1:0-7477 GCA_036402715.1 Candidatus Limnocylindrales bacterium | reverse complement strand
GGAGCGCCGACTGGGCCCGCACGATCTCGAAGAACCTCGCGATGTTCTGGAGCGCCTCCTCGGCGGCGACGGTGTCCGTCGCCGCGAGCCGGGCGAGTGTCCCGGTCCGTCGCAGGAATGCATAGAGCACCTCACCGGCCGGGCGCTCGTGGGCGAGCTCCAGAAACGACCGCATGTCCGCGACGAGCCGCGCAACACCCGCGCGCGTCTCCGGCGACACCCGCAGGATCCCCGGCTGGCGATCGAGCTCCTCGACGATCTCCCACACGGATCGATTCCGGCGCCGGGCGGTGTTGACGATCGCCGTCAGGTCCGCCCCGCCGAGTCCGTAGATGTCCGACGCCGCGACGCCGTAGACGTCGACGCTGGAGGTTGGGTCTGCCATCGACCGAAGGAAGGCGAGCAGGACGCGAACCTCCGGGCGGGCATAGAGCCCCGAGGTGCCGGAGAACCGCCACGGAATGCCGGCAACGTTGAGGCTGCGAAGGATCGGGTCCGCGGCCGCGTTCGCGCGGACGAGAATCGCGTGGTCCCGCGGCGGCGCGCCGTCCGCGATCCGGCGCCCGATCTCCGCGGCCAGCCAGTCCGCCTCCTCGGCGCCGGACGCGAAGGCCTCGAGGCGGACGGGGCGCGCAACCGCGAGCGTCCGCTCCGGACGAAGCCGCTTCGACAGCCCGCTCCGAACCTCGAGCCGATCCGGGTCGTTGAATCGGACCAGCCGGTACGACGCGTCGAGGATGGGCGCGAGCGACCGGTAGTTCCGGCGGAGGACAACGGTCCTCGCGCCGCGATACCGATCCTGGAACTCGAGGATGTTGCTGATCGCGGCGCCGCGGAACTTGTAGATCGACTGGTCGTCGTCGCCGACCACCGTGACGTTCCGGCGCGGCTCCGCGAGCAGCGACACGAGCTCCGACTGCGCCCGATTCGTGTCCTGGAACTCGTCGACGAGGATGTAGCGGAAGCGCTGTTGGAGCTGCGCGCGGATCGCCGGCGAGTCGCGGACGAGCCGCAGGGCGAGCGCGACCTGGTCGCCGAAGTCGATGAAACCGTTCTGGGCGAGAAGCTCCTGGTAGCGCGCGTACGCACGCGCCAGCTCGCCCTGGCGGCGGGCGAATTCGACGGCTCCCGTCGCGGCTTCGATTGCCTTGGCGTCCGCGCGACCTGCCTCATCCGTCGCGGCTGCCGCCGCTGCCGCGACGGCGGCCGCCTCTGTGGCAACGCGATCCGCGTACTCGAGGTACCGCGCCGGCTCGACATCCTCGTCCTTGCACCGACTGAAGAGGGTCGCGAGGGCGGCAAGGAACCGCGTCGGGTCGCCGAGCGGCCGGTATTCGTCGAGCTCGAACTCGAACAGATGCTCGCGGAGGAAGATGACGACCTCCGGCCGCGACAGCACGCGGATATCGGTGGGCAGCCCGAGCTCGAGCGCGAACTCGCGGATGAGCCGGTCACCGAAGGCATGGAACGTGCCGATCGCCGTGTCCGTGTAGCCATACGGCACGAGCTCGTCGACGCGGACCTGCATCTCCTCCGCGGCCTTGTCCGTGAACGTCAGCGCGAGGACCTCCGCGGGCTTCGCGCGACGCGTCGCGATCAGCCACGCGATCCGGCGGGTGATCACCTGCGTCTTGCCGGTGCCCGCGCCCGCGACGACGAGGAGCGGCCCCTCGCCGTGCGTCACCGCGCGGAGCTGCTCCGGATTGAGCCCGCGGAGGAGCGCGTCGAGACCAGCAGGCACGTCACCGGCCGCATCGACGCCCGGGACGTCGAGGAGCCCGTCCCACACGGGCAGCTGGTCGAGGGGATGTGGCTCGCGCCGAGTGCGGACGCGCGTCACGGCGTCGGGTGGTTGGGAGCGATCGAGGACCATGGCGTCAGCGTCATCGCGGACCGTGACACCTTGCGTGTCAGGACGCCGCCCTCGACCTCGAAGTCGACGACTCGAGGGCCAGCCGCAGCGCCTCCGCCTCCTCGCCCGACAGCGCCGCGTCGGAGCGGCCGGCGGTCAGGGCCTTGGCGTAGACGCGCGTACCGGCCCGCGAATGGAGGCTGCTCAGGACGAACCCATCCCCGTTCGCATCGAGCAGCGCGACGGCGAACGACTGGTTGCCGCCCGTGTCCTCGAACGGGTTGAACCGGACGAGACCGATCCGCTGGAGTGCGCGCCGCGCGTCCGCCTCGAGGACGGCCGATCGCGCCGAAAGCTCGTCGAGCTCGCGCCCTGTCTGGAGGACCTTCACGAGGTGGTCGCCGAGCACCGCCTCGAGATTTGCGCCGTCCGCGCCGCGGGTCAGCCCGTCGATCCGGCGCCGGAGCGCAGAGACACGACGAGCCTGGATGACGACCAGCACGACGAGCACGACGATGGCGGCCGCGACAGCGACGACGACGGCCCCGAGGTACGGCTCGACGAGCGCGTTGAGGTCGATCTGCGGGCCTCCGAACCGGGGATTCGGGCGAGTCTAGCAGTCACCGATCACCCGGGACTCTCCCGCCGGACGCCGCAGTACAGCTCGTCCAAAGAGCACGAGCGGAGGCGCGACTCGCGAGCTCGTCGACTCCCGGTGCTATCCTCTCGGCTCGTTGGCTGCCCGTCGCAGCAGCGCCGCCCGGCCCGCCGGCTCGGACCGCCCGACGGCCCACGGACCCACCTCGGAGGCTCTCGCTCGCATGCCGAAACGGACCCGCGGCTCGACCCGGCCAGGCCAGCGCGCGCGCGTCCAGCGCCAGGCGCCGCGAGCGGCGGCGTCGTCATCGGTCGTCGCCCGTCCGCCGAGCTCGCTGACCCGCGAGGAAGAGGCCCGCGCCGCGGAGCTCGAGGCACAGATCGTCGCCGAGGAGCGTGCAGCCGACAACGCTCTCCGCCGCAGCCGCGACCGCTCACGCCAGGTCGAGCCCGCCGGCCGCGTCCGCGAGGGCGGCCCGCTCGCCGCTCGGGCATCCGAGGAGTACGCGTACGTCCGGCGCGACGTCATCAGGATCGCCCGGATCGGCGCCGCGCTGGTCGCGATTCTCGCCGTCCTGTTCGTCCTGATCGACGTCACGCACGTCATCACGCTCTAGCGCGCTCGGCCCGGAGCGGCGACCGATCCGGGCCGTTCGGTCGCGAGCGTCCTCACGAAGGTCCTATCGACACCGCAGGACCCGAAACCTACGGTCAGCGCCCTGAACCAACCTCACCAGAGCTGGGCGTGATCGATCTTCGTCCCCCACGGCGCCGCTCGCTGCTCCTCGCGGTCTACGGCGCCAGCCTCCTCCTCGTCGCCGCAACGGCGGGCTCGCTCATCTGGGCGGTCTCCGACAACGTGACCGCGACCGCGATCGATTCGAGCGTCTCGAGCGACCGCTCACTTGTCCGCGCCTTCGTCGCGACCACGCTCCGGCGCGAGGACGTGCTCGGCTCGCCGTCGCCGGCTCGCGTCGCCGAGGTCGGCCGCGACCTCGCGGCCCTGATCGACCCCGCGAACCAGGGCATCCTCCAGATCAAGGTCCATGGCCACGACGGCGTCGTCGTGCTGAGCGACGATCCGGGCGTCGTCGGAACGCCGGGCGACGGCGACGAGATCAGCGGCCCGGACGCCGCGTCGAAGTCGATCGCGGAAGTCGGCGTGGTCGGCGATGGCGACAGCGGCACGCTCCACGTCCCGGTCGGGACGCCGCTGCTCCAGGTCTACCTCCCCGTCATCTACGACGGCCAGGTCGCGGCCCTGTTCGAGGTCTATCGGGACGCTGCGCCGATCCTCGCCCACGTCGAGCAGACGCGGCGAGTCATCCTCAGCGTGGCGGTCGTGGCCGGGCTCGCTCTCGCCGTGATGCTCCATCTCATCTTTCGGGCGACCCAACGACGCCTGGACCGGCAGACCCTCGACATCGTCGAGTCGACGCGCCGCGATGCCGTGACCGGCCTCCTCAACCACGGCTCGTCCGTCGGTCAGCTCGTCGACATGCTGGCGACGGCGCGGCGCACTGCGGAGCCGACCGGCGTCGCGCTGATCGACATCGACAACTTCCGGGCGCTGAACTCGAACCACGGCCACGACGGCGGCGACCGGGCGCTCCGGGCGGTTGCGGGCATCCTGCGCCAGGAGCTGTCGGCCGAAACCGTCGTCGGTCGCTTCGGTCCGGACGACTTCATCGTCGTCGCGCCGGCGAGCTGCGTCGCGGACCTGGAGCTCGGCGTCGAGCGGCTGCGCGCGCGACTCTCCGACGTCGGCCTCGATTTCGACGGCACGGAGCGCATCCCGTTGTCGGTCAGCGCGGGGATCTGCTACGCACCGACGAACGGCGACGCGGCGGCGGAGCTGCTGTCGGTCGCAACGGCGGCGCTCAACGAGGCCAAGGGCAGTGGCGGCGACGGCGTACGCGTCGCGCGGACGAATGCCGATGAGCTCCGGACATCCGAACGGACGACGTTCGGTGTGCTTCGCGCGCTCGTGCTCGCGGTCGACACCAAGGACCGCTACACCAAGCGCCATTCGGAGGACGTCGCGCGCTACGCCGTCTTCCTCGCCGACCACCTCGACGTCGACGCCGACCTGCGGGCGACGCTCGAAGTCGCGGGACTCCTCCACGACGTCGGCAAGATCGGCATCCCGGACAGCATCCTCCGCAAGCCGGCGGCGCTGACGAGCGACGAGTACGACATCGTCAAGCAGCACGTCGCGCTCGGCGACCTCATCGTCCGCGACCTGCCCGACATCGAGACCGTTCGGGCCGGCATCCGGCATCACCACGAGCGGTGGGACGGGGCCGGCTACCTGACCGGGCTCGCCGGCACGGACATTCCGCTCGTCGCCCGGATCCTGGCGGTCGCCGATGCGTTCTCGGCAATGACGAGCTCCCGGCCGTATCGCAAGGCGATGTCGATGAGCGAGGCGATCCGAAGGCTCGAGGACGCGGCCGGCAGTCAGCTCGACGAGTCGCTCGTGAAGGTGTTCGTGGCGGCGCTGGCGTCGGCCGCCGATCCGACCCTCGCCGGCGACGGCCGAGCGACCCGCATCAGGACGCCGAAGTCCATCGTGGCCTGAAACCACGCTGCGCCGGCTCCGCGCCCGCGCGGGCTCGGCGGCGCGAACGCTGCGGCGCGGGGCGATACGTCCACCGCGTCCTCCGGTCCAGTCGTGGCCCGCCATGATCGCGGCGCCTCGTAGACTGGCCGCGATGCCGACCACTCGCACCAGGGCCGGAGGCGCAAAGCCCGCGCCGCTCTTCCAGCCGCCACCCGAGCGCCAGCCGCTCGCCGCGCGGATGCGGCCGCGGACCCTCGCCGAGTTCGTCGGCCAGGAGCATCTCGTCGGCGAGCGCGGGCCCCTGCGCCGCTCCGTCGCCCGCGGCCATCTCTCGTCGCTCCTCCTCTGGGGGCCGCCCGGGACCGGGAAGACGAGCCTCGCGCGCCTGCTCGCGCAGGAGGTCGGCGCGCACTTCAACACGATGTCCGCGGTCATGTCCGGCGTCGCGGAGGTCCGCGCGACGCTCGCCGAGGCGCAGGAACGCCTCGCGCTCCACGGCGAGCGGACCGTCCTTTTCCTCGACGAGATCCACCGCTTCAACAAGGCGCAGCAGGACGCGCTGCTGCCGCACGTCGAGGACGGGACCGTGACGCTCATCGGGGCTACGACGGAGAACCCGTACTTCGAAGTGAACGCCGCCCTCCTCTCGCGGATGCGCGTCTGGCGACTCGAAGCGCTGACCGACGACGACGTCGCGACGGTGGTTCGCCGGGCGCTCGATGACGCGGACCGGGGGCTCGGCGGGCAGTTCGGGCCCGACGGCGGCGTCGCGCTCGACCAGGCGGCGTTCGACCACCTCGTCAACCTCGCGGGCGGCGACGCGCGGTCGGCGCTCAACGTCCTCGAGGGCGCCGTTGCGCTCGCCGAGGGCGAAGGCATCCGTGACAAGCAGGGCCGCGTCACGCCGCGCCTCGAGGACATCGAGACCGCGGCCCAGCAGCGCGTCCTGGCGTACGACCGCGCCGGCGACGGCCACTACGACACGGTCTCGGCCTTCATCAAGAGCCTGCGAGGCAACGATCCCGACGCTGCGCTCTACTGGCTCGGCTCGATGATCGCGGCCGGCGAGGATCCGAAGTTCATTGCCCGCCGGCTGATCATCGCCGCGTCGGAAGACGTCGGCAACGCCGATCCCCGCGCGCTGCAGGTCGCGGTCGCCGCGGGACAGGCACTCGACTGGATCGGACTCCCGGAGGCGCAGTACGCGCTCGCCCAGGCGACGATCCACATCGCCTCGTCACCGAAGTCCGATTCGGTTGGCCGGGCGTACGGCGCAGCGCTCGCCGACGTCATGGCGAAGGGCTCGCTCCCGGTGCCGAACCACCTCCGCAACGCGGGTGACCGCCGGATGAAGGCACACGGCATCGGCGTCGGCTACAAGTTCCCGCACGACTTCGAGGGCGACGACGTCGAGCAGCAGTACCTCCCGGACGAGCTCGTCGGCCAGCGCTACTACGTGCCGGGCGATCAGGGCTACGAGGCGACGATCGCGGCGCGGATGGCCGCCCGCGACGAGGCGCGCCACGAGAAGCCACGGCGGAAGAACCGCCCGAGCCCGCCGAGCGCCGGGATGAGCGACGCGCTGAAGCCGAACATGGAGAACCGCAAGCGCATCGCCGACACGCAGAAGAAGGACGCCGGCTGACGATGCCGAAGACGACGCGGCCGGTCCCCGAAACGACGCACTACCCCAACGGCAACGTCAAGTACCGGGGCGCGCGCATCGAGGGCGAGATGCACGGTCCGTGGGAGTTCTTTCGCACCGATGGCACGCTCATGCGTTCCGGCTCGTTCGATCGCGGCAGGCAGGTCGGCGTGTGGTCGACGTACGACCGAACGGGCAACGTCGTCAAGGAGACGACCTTTTCCTGACCCCGCTCCCCGACCGACCTAGCGTCTTTCCTCCATGCCGCCCGCGTCCGATCTCCCATTTCTGACATGTCCGACGGGCCACGCTTCCGGCGATGAAAGCCGCGATCTTCCGGGGCGCCCACGATGTCGTCTGCGGCGAGCTCCCGGACCCCGTGATTCACGAGCCGACTGACGCCGTCGTCCGCATCGTCCGCGGCGCCGTCTGCGGATCCGACCTCTGGTACTACCGCGGCATCTCGCCGCATCCCGATCCGGCGATCGGGCACGAGTTCATCGGCGTCGTCGAGCAGGCCGGGCATGACGTCCGCGTCGTCCGCGAAGGCGACTTCGTCGTCGCGCCGTTCGCCTTCAGCGACGGCACGTGCCCGAACTGTCGCGCCGGCGTCCAGACCGCTTGCCTCCATGGCGGCTTCTTCGGCGGCGGCGGCAACGGCGGCGGTCAGGCCGAGCTGGTTCGCGTCCCGGTCGCGGATGGCACCCTCGTGGCGGTCCCCGGCCGGCGCCACGACGACGCGACGATGCGTTCGCTCGTCACGCTGTGCGATGTCATGGGCACGGGCCACCACGCGGTCGTCAGCGCCCGAACAGAGCCG
>DASWSI010000246.1:0-9144 GCA_036402715.1 Candidatus Limnocylindrales bacterium | reverse complement strand
GTTCGCGTCCCGGTCGCGGATGGCACCCTCGTGGCGGTCCCCGGCCGGCGCCACGACGACGCGACGATGCGTTCGCTCGTCACGCTGTGCGATGTCATGGGCACGGGCCACCACGCGGTCGTCAGCGCCCGAACAGAGCCGGGCAGCACGGTCGCGATCGTCGGTGACGGAGCGGTGGGGCTGTGCGCGGTCATCGCGGCGAAACGGCTCGGGGCAGGACGGATCATCGCGCTGTCGCGGAACCCGGCGCGGCAGGCGCTCGCCCGGGAGTTCGGGGCGACGGACATCGTCGGGGAGCGTGGCGAAGCGGCGACGGAAGCGGTGCTCGCGCTGACGGGCGGTATTGGGGCGGATGCCGTGGCGGAATGCGTCGGGACCGCGGACGCGTTCGCATCGGCCTTCTCGATCGCGCGGGCCGGCGGAAACGTGGGTTTCGTCGGGGTCCCGCACGACGTCGAGTCCCCGGTCCAGGGGATGTTCTACCGAAACGTCGGGCTCAAGGGGGGCTCGGCGCCCGTGCGCGAGTACCTGCCGGAGCTCCTCGACGACGTCCTCGCGCGTCGCATCAACCCCGGGCGCGTCTTCGACCTCGAGGTCGACCTCGACCAGATCGGCGACGCGTACGCGGCGATGGACGAGCGGCGGGCCGTCAAGGCGCTCGTCCGGGTCGCGGCGGTCTGACGCTGTTCCAGGAGGGATGACGACGATGGAGATCGCGAGGGCAGGGTCGCAGGCGTCGGCGCGGGGCAGCGAGGCGACATTCACGGGCGCCGTCCGGATCGACCCGCTCTTCCAGTCACCTGCCCCGGGTCGCGTCGGGGCCGCGATCGTGACGTTCGAGCCGGGGGCACGGACGGCATGGCACCGGCACCCGCTGGGCCAGACGCTTGTCGTCCTCGCCGGCGTTGGTCGGGTGCAGTGCGAAGGAGGGCCGGTCGAGGAGATTCGGCCCGGCGACGTCGTCACGACAGGACCAGGAGAGCGGCATTGGCATGGCGCGTCGCCGACCACGGCCATGACCCACATGGCGATCCAGGAGTCGCTCGACGGAAACGCCGTCGAATGGCTCGAGAAGGTCACCGACGCCGAGTACCAGGGCGCGGTGCGCGCCCGATAGGTCCGTCGCGCGGGCCGTGGCTCGTCCGTCATGATGCCCGAGCCACTCCTCGAAGACGGGGGAACCGATGAGGGACATCGCGGCGGTCGGCCGGAACTCGCGTGCGGCCACGTCCGCGCGAGCGGTGATCGGACGGTTCCTGCCGCAGGGCGCGATCCTGCTGTCCGTCCTGAGCTTCGCCGGCTACGCCATGGGCCTCGTGCGGGACCGGATCTTCGCGCGGACGTTCGGTGCCGGGACGGAGCTCGATGCCTACAACGCGGCATTCGTCGTGCCGGAGCTCCTGTTCGACGTCCTCATCGCCGGCGGACTGGCCGCGCCGTTCGTCCCGATCGTCCTCAAGCTCCGGGCGGAGGACAGCCGCGCCGCCGACGACTTCGCGCGCACGATCCTGACGCTTGCCGTCGTCGTCATGGCGCCGCTCGCCGTCGTGCTGTTCCTCGTCGCACCGCTGACGATCGATCTCGTCGCCCACGGCTTCGACGACCGGCAGCGCGTCCTGTACACCAATCTCTTCCGGATCATGTGTGTGACGCCGCTGATCTTCACCGTCTCGATCGTCCTCGGCGAGATGCTCGTGGCGAAGCGCCGCTTCCTGTTCTACGCGCTCGCTCCGCTGCTCTACAACGGCGGGATCGTGGCCGGGACGATCCTCCTCGGCAGCCGGATCGGGATCTACGCCGCGGCGTTCGGAGCCGTGCTCGGCGCACTGCTCCACCTCGCGATTCGCGCCGTCGGCGTCGCGAGGGAGGACTTCCGCATCCGGCCGCGTCTCGCGGTCAGGACGGCGGCGGTCCGCGAGTTCGGCGCCCTGATGCTGCCCCGGATGGCGGGCGCCCCGATCGAACCGCTGACGTTCCAGTTCTTCACGAATGTCGCGTCCGGGTTCGTTGCCGGGAGCGTCTCGTCCGTCAGCTTCGCCCGCAACTTCGAGAGCGTCCCGGTCAGCCTCATCGGCGTCGCCTTCTCGCTCGCGGCGTTCCCGGCGCTTTCTGCTGCTGCGGCCGTCGGCGATCGAGGACGGTTCGTTCGGATCCTTCGGATGAACGTCCTGACGATCGCGGCCCTCACGGTCCTCGCGGCCGTGGCGCTCTTCGTCCTCAGCCGCTTCCTGATCTCGTTCCTGCTGGGTGGCGGCGCGTTCGACGCCGAGGACGTCGACCGGACCGCACTGCTTCTCGCCGCGTTCGCGGTCGCGGTGCCCCTCGAAAGCCTGACCTACCCGCTCGCGCGGGCGATCTACGCGACGCGGAACACGGCACTCCCTGTCGGAGCGTCAGTTGTCGGCCTGGTTGTCACCGTCGTCGTCACGCAGAGCCTGGCACCGAGCCTCGGGCTCGTGGCGGTCCCGATCGGCTTTGCGGGCGGGAGTGCGGTCAAGGTCGCGCTGCTCGGCGCGATCGTCCCGCTGCGCCTGCGCCGCTTCGAGGCGCTCGCGGCGGAGCACCTCGCCGCGGAGACCGTCAGCCCGGGGTCGTGAGCGGGACCGTCGGGACCACGATGATGAACTTCCCGTCCCGGTCCGGGTAGTGCCCTTCGGGACGCTTCCAAGGGAGGAAGTTGCGGATCATCTCGGAGGTGTCCTGGAATGTTCCGGGCGGATCCGAGGGACCCCAGATGCTCGAGACATCGGGGTACCACGGGTCGAGGATGTAGGCGCCGGTCACGGTCGCGTCGTCGAAGGTGAGTGGATCGGCGGTTGCGCGGTAGCCGTTCATGACCCACGTGTGAGCGCCGCGCCAGGCGAGGAGGATCACGGGTGCTCCGGTCCTCGAGATCGCCCCGGCGGCATCGCGCAATGCATCCTGCCGCGTGTCCGCCGCGTGGATCTGGTACCCCGGGACACCGTAGGCGGCGAGCGCCTCGACCATCGCAGCGGGACCCCACTGGCCGTTGTGGCTGTCGGAGTAGCTCTCCCACTTGCTCACCTCGTCGGCAAGCTTCCGCTGGAACGCGTCGCTCCGGTCGACGTGGCCGTGCGCGGCGAGGACCATCTGGACACCGGCCGGGGCGCACCAGTCAACGCGGATCTCGTGCTTGAAGACGGCGTTCGGATCGACGGCGATCCGCACGTTGACCGCCTTGCGGACCGGCGCAGGCGTCGGGGTGGGCGTGGGCTTGCCCGGCGCACGTGATGCCGGAGCCGCGCTCGGCGTGGCGAGGCTCGGTCGCGGGGTGACGGTGATCGTCGCCACCGTGGCGCGGTCCGGCGGCGGATTGACGGCCAGCTCGATCTTCCGGACGAGGCGGTCGAACTTCGTGCCGACGCCGAGCGTGTCCGTGGCGACCGCACCCGCGGCGAGGAGGCCACCGAGCAGGACGACCCCGAGGACGATGAACGGCAGCTTCCGGAGCGGCGTCGGGCGGCCCTCGCGGAGGCGGCGGGCCCTGATGGCCTGGGCCTCGCGGGCGCGGCGGTCTGGATCGAAGCGGTCGGACACGAATCCTCCAGGCGGCCAGGGCGGCCGACAAGACGACGAGCGGGCTTCCGGCGGTGCGACGCTACGGTGGCGGCGCGGCAACACCGGCGCAACCCCCGGTCGGGGCATCCCCTCGTCGAGCGCAGTCCGGCGAGGAACCGAATTGGGAGGCCCCGGCGGGACCCTCAGACGGCTGGCAGTGCCGCGAGCGCAGCCTCGTCCGGCGTGTACTCGTAGTCCTCGAGCTCGCCGCGGAGGTACTTCTCGTACGCCGACAGGTCGAACTGCCCGTGGCCCGAGAGGTTGAAGAGGATCACCTTTTCCGTGCCCGCCTCCTTCGCCTCGAGCGCCTCGTCGATCGCCGCCCGGATGGCGTGACTCGACTCCGGGGCTGGAAGGATCCCCTCGGTTCGGGCGAACATCACCGCCGCGTCGAATGCCTCGCGCTGGTGGACCGACCGCGCCTCGATGTCGCCGTGATCCGCGAGGAGCGACACGAGCGGCGCCATGCCGTGGTACCGCAGCCCGCCGGCGTGGATCGGCGCCGGGATGAAGTCGGACCCGAGGGTGTGCATCTTCACCAGCGGCGTCATCTTCCCGGTGTCGCCGAAGTCGTACGCGTAGCGCCCGCGAGTGATCGAAGGCGCCGCCGCCGGCTCCACCGCGATGACCCGGTACCGCCGCCCGCCGCGGAATGTCTGGCCGAGGAACGGGAAGGTCAGACCGGCGAAGTTCGATCCGCCGCCGGCGCAGGCGATGATCACGTCCGGCTCCTCGCCCGCCATCTCCATCTGCTCGATCGCCTCGAGCCCAACGACCGTCTGGTGCAGGAGGACGTGGTTGAGCACGGAGCCAAGCGAGTACTTCGTGTCGTCGCGTGTCCCCGCATCCTCGACGGCTTCGCTGATCGCGATCCCGAGCGATCCCGGGCTGTCGGGGTGCTCGGCGAGGACGGCACGGCCGTAGTTCGTCGTCGGTGACGGGCTGGCGACGACCTCCGCCCCGTAGGTCTCCATGAGGATCCGCCGGTACGGCTTCTGGTCGTACGACGCGCGGACCATGTAGACCTTCGACTCGATGCCGAAGATCGCGGCGGCGAACGACAGGGCACTCCCCCACTGGCCGGCGCCCGTTTCGGTCGCGATCCGCTTCGTGCCCTCTTCCTTGTTGTAGAAGGCCTGCGCGATGGCGGTGTTCGGCTTGTGCGACCCCGCGGGGCTGCCGCCCTCGTACTTGAAGTAGATGTGGGCGGGCGTGTCGAGCTTCTGCTCGAGGCGGCGCGCACGGATGAGCGGGCTCGGGCGATAGAGCCGATACGCGTCGCGGACGGGCTCGGGGATCTCGATCTCCCGCTCCGCGCTGACCTCCTGCCCGATCAGCGCCATCGGGAAGAGGGGCGCGAGGTCGGCGGGGCCGATCGGCTGCCCGGTCCCCGGATGGAGGACGGGCGCGGGCGGGATCGGCAGGTCGGCGACGATGTTGTACCAGGCCCGTGGGATGCGATCCTCGGACAACGTGAACTTCGTCCGCTCGTCGTCGATGACGGCGCCTCGCTGGGTCATGGGATGTCGCCTCCTCCTCGCCGCGGCCGTCGGCCGGAATCGGGAGGGTGCGCGACGGGGGCGCGGGCGTCAAGCGGACCGTGCGCGCCCGACGGCGCCCAGGCTGCGGGCTGGCACGATGCCGCCGCTTCTGCGACCATCGGCGAGCCCGTCACGCCGCTCATCACCGCGCCCAGGAGGACCCCGTGGACCGCTTCGAGCCAAACCTGCGCATCCCCGGCCCGACCGGTCTGCCACCTACTGTCCGCGCCGCCGGATCGCGCCAGATGATCAACCACCGCGGACCGGAGTTCGCGGCGATGCTCGCCCGGATCCTCGAGGGGATGAAGCCGTATTTCGGGACGACGAGCGACATCGCGCTCCTGTCGTGTGCCGGAACGGGTGGGCTCGAGGCGGCCGTCGTCAACGTCCTCTCGCCGGGCGACCGCGTCCTCGGCGTCTCGATCGGGTCGTTCGGTGACCGGTTCGCGAAGATCGCCGCGGCGTACGGCGCGGACGTGACGAAGATCGACGTCGAATGGGGCCAGGCAGCGGACCCGGCCGCCCTCCGCGAGCACCTCGCCGCCAATGCTCCCTACCGGGCCGTCCTCCTGACCCACAACGAGACGTCGACCGGCGTGATGAACCCGATTCCGGAGCTCGCGGCCGCGATCCGCGAGACGAGCCCGGAGTCGCTCATCCTCGTCGACAGCGTGTCCGCGCTCGGCGCCGTGCCGTTCGCGATGGACGAATGGGGCATCGATGTCGTCGTGACGGGCTCGCAGAAGGCGTGGATGGCCGCGCCGGGCCTGGCGATGATCGCGGCCTCGCCGCGCGCCTGGGAAGCGACCGCGACCGCGCGAATGCCGCGCTTCTACCTCGACCTCCGCGCCCACCGCGACGCGCACGCCAAGGGTGAGACGCCGTGGACACCGGCGATCGCCGTCGTCTACCAGGTCGACGAGGGAATCCGCCTGATGGACGCCGAGAAGCCCGCCGGCGTATTCGCGCGCCACGAGGCGTGCGCCGCGGCATCCCGTGCGGGCCTCGGTGCGCTCGGGTTCGAGCTGTTCGCCGATCCCCGCGTCGCGTCGCGAACCGTCACTGCCGTCCGCATCCCGGCGGGCCTCGAGTGGAAGCCGTTCAACGGCGAGCTGAAGCGTCGGGGGCTCGTGCTCGCCGGCGGCCAGGGCAAGCTGACCGGGCAGATCTTCCGGCTCGGGCATCTCGGCTCGGTGACCGTCGAGGAGATCCTCGGCGCAATCTCCGTCCTCGAGGCGGCGAGCATCGCGGAGGGGCGCCACGTGACGCCCGGCGCGGCGGTCGGCGCGGCGCAGGCCGCGGCGCTCGAGTCACTGGGTCTCGCGCGGGCCGCCGCGACGGCATGAGGGTCCTCGTTGCCGAGCCGCTGGCGCAGCAGGGCATCGAGCTCCTCCGCGCGCATCACGACGTCGACGAGCGCCCCGGGCTGTCGCGAGATGAGCTCTGCGCGGCGATCGGCGACTACGACGCGCTCGTCGTCCGGAGCCAGGTCAAGGCGGATGCGGAGCTGATCGCCGCGGGCCGCCGCCTCATCGTCATCGGCCGCGCCGGCGTCGGGGTCGACAACGTCGATCTCGAGGCCGCGACACGGGCGGGCATCACCGTCGTCAACGCCCCGACCGGCAACACGATCGCGGCCGCGGAGCACACGCTCGCGCTGCTGTTCGCCGTCGCGCGGAAGATCGCCGCCGCGGACGCGTCCGTTCGACGCGGCGAGTGGAAGCGGGGCGCGTTCACCGGCCACGAGCTCCGGGGCCGGACGCTCGGAATCATCGGCCTCGGCAAGATCGGGCAGGCGATCGCGGTGCGCGCTCGCGGGCTCGAGATGACGGTGCTCGGCGTCGACCCGTTCATCACCGCGGAGCAGGCCGCGCTCCACGGCGTCGAGCTCGTGGAGCTCGACGCCCTCCTGTCACGCTCGGACGTCATCACGGTCCACGTCCCGATCACCCGGGCGACACGGGGGTTGATCGGCCGCGACGCGCTGGCGCGGATGAAGCCCGGCGCCCTGCTGCTCAACGTCGCGCGCGGCGGCGTCGTCGACGAGCAGGCGGTGGCCGACGCGCTGGGCGACGGTCGCCTCGGTGGCGCGGGCATCGATGTCTTCGAGCAGGAGCCGCCCACCGGGTCGCCGCTCCTCGACGCACCCAATACGGTCCTCACGCCGCACCTGGGTGCATCGACGGAAGAGGCGCAGGTCCTCGTCGCGGAGGAGGTCGCCGACCAGGTGCTCGACGTCCTCGCGGGTCGATCGGCGCGCTACGCAGTGAACGCGCCGCTGCTGACGCCCGAAACGGCGCAGGCGATCGGCCCGTACGTGCCGCTCGCGGAGATGCTCGGCCGCTTCTTCGCCCAGTTCTTTCGCACCGGCGTGAAGACGCTGACGTTCGAGATCGCCGGCGACCTTGCGCAGTACGACGGCTCGCCGCTGACTGCCGCGGTTCTGCGCGGGCTGCTCGAGACCGCGACGACCGAGCGCGTCAACCTCGTCAATGCGGGTTCGCTCGCGAAAGCCCGCGGGATCACGGTCGTCGAGAAGAAGACGACCGAAGCAGGCGCGTTCGCGACCATCCTCACGCTGTCCGGGCAGTCCGACGGCCGAACGACCACGGTCGCGGGCACCGTTGCCAACGGCGAGCCGCGGCTGTCGCGGCTCGACGACTACTGGCTCGACATGGCGCCCGCGGACGTGATGCTCGTGACGCGACATCGCGACCGGCCGGGGACGATGGGGCGGATCGGCCAGATCCTCGGCGACGCGGACGTGAACATCAGCGCGATGCACCTGGCGCGGACGCGGCCACGCGAGGACGCCTTCATGATTCTCGCGCTTGACGATGACGTGCCGGGGCCCGTCGCGGATGCGATCCGCTCCCATGAAGCGGTCCTCGACGTCTGGCCGATCCGACTGGGCGGCGAACGCTGAGCGAGCACGCGGCGCGGGCGGCGATCCGCGGCGGCACCGGCACGGGCGGCCGCCACGCCAGCCCTCCGCTGCTCATCCCCGACGGTCTCGAAGCGAGCATCGTCCTCCTCCGGCATGGTGAGTCGACCGCGATCGTCGACGGACTGTTCCAGGGCCAGCTCGACACGCCGCTGTCGCCCACGGGACGCCGGCAGGCGGAGCTCGCTGCCCGCCGCCTCGCGCGGCCGCACGCCTCGCCGTCCCTGCCGCTGCCCTCCGGCGCGCCGATCGAGATCGCCCACTCGCCCCTCAGGCGAACGACCGAAACGGCTGCCGCCGTCGCCGCGGCTGCTTCAGGTTCCGACGCCTTCGCGCGGCCGATCCCGGTTCGCGCGGACTCGGGATTCCTCGAGGTTGGTCAGGGCGAATGGGAGGGCCGGCCGGCCACCGAGATCGAGGAGCGCTGGGCGGACATCCTGCATGCGTGGTGGGACCGCCCGACGGAGGTACACGCTCCCGGCGGGGAATCGCTCGCCGAGGTCGCGGCTCGCGTCCGCCCGTCGCTTGCCGCGCTGCTGTCCGGTCTTGCGGCCGCGGGTCCACGCGAGGCCTCGGGATCCCGCGTGCTCGGGGCGGGCGACGACGCGTCCGACAACCCGTGGTCGATCGTCGTCGGCCATGACGGTGTGTTCAAGGTCGTGCTGCTGACGCTCTTCGACCTGCCGCTCGAGCGCTTCTGGCTCTTTTCCTTCGCGCTCTGCGGCATCGCGATCGTCGATCTGAGCTACGGGCGCCCGCGGCTGCGCGCCCACAATCTCACCGAGCACCTCGCCCCGCTCGAGGAGCGGGCACAGGAGGTCAGCGAGGCGCGCGAGGAATCGGGAGCGCTCTAGGCACGAGGCGGAGGCCAAGGGCTTCGGCCGCGCGGGCGCGACCGGTGACCCGCGGTTGCGACCGCATGTCGTCGCCACGCGCGAGGCCGGCTCCCGCCCGGCGGACCGCCGCCAGCGGGCTAGCGCCGCTTGCGCCGCCGCCGCTCGTCGCGACGGAACGCGAGCCGCAGGAGGCTCAACCGCAGCCGCCGCTGCGCGTCGCGAAGCGCGCCGAGCCGATCCGCCC
>DASWSI010000245.1:0-3930 GCA_036402715.1 Candidatus Limnocylindrales bacterium | reverse complement strand
ACCGGGCGATGCCGCGGCCGGCCGCACGACCCTTACCCCGCGTCGGCGCCGCCGGCGCCGGTGTCACTCGATCCTGGCGGCCGCCGCCTCCAGCGCGCGGCGGGTGAACACCTTCGCCATCTCCGAGCGGTACTCGCGATCCGCGTGGATGTCCGCGTTGACGGCGACCCCGTCGACGGCGTGCGACGCCGCGTCGGCGATCGCGCGTGCGGAGCCATCGGAACCCACGAGCGCCGCTTCGACGCCGCGGGCGCGATACGCGACGGGCCCGACGCCGGTGATCCCGATCTGGACGAGCGAGAGCGGCGCGCCCGGACCTTGCCGCGCGATCACCGCCGCGACGCCGACGAGCGCGTAGCCGGAGGCCGGCTGCTCGATGGACACGTACGCCGATCCGGCATCGTCGCGCGGCCCCGGCAGGCGGATCTCGGTCAGGAGCTCATCGTCCGCGAGCGCCGTCGTAAACGGGCCCTCGAAGAACGTCGCGATCGGGAGCGTCCGCACGCCACGTGTCGAGCGGGCCACGAGCTCCGCGTCGAGCGCGAGGAGGCAAGCGGGCAGGTCCGACGCCGGATCGGCGTGCGCAATCGCGCCACCGATCGTCCCGCGGTTCCGGACCTGGACGTCGCCGATCGACGGGAGCGCATCGGCAAGCAGCCCGTAGGCACGGACCGGCGATTCGAGCAGCTCCGCGTACGTCGTCAGGGCCCCGATGGCGACACGGCCATCCGCCAGCGTCCGGATTCCGCGCAGCTCGCCCAGACGGCCGATGTCGAGCAGGCGCGCCGGCTGCGCGAGCCGGAGCTTCATCAACGGCAGTAGGCTCTGACCCCCGGCGATCACCTTCGTCGTCCCGCCGGCGCGGCCGAGCGCGTCGACGGCCTCATCGAGGGACGTCGCCCGGGCGTATTCGAATGCCGCCGGGATCATGCCTGGCCTCCCTTCGCCGTCGCGCCCTGGATCGCCCGCCACACCGTCTGCGGCGTGTACGGCATGTCGAGGTGGCGGATGCCGAGCGGGCTGAGCGCGTCGATGACCGCATTCGCCACGGCCGCGGTGCTCGCGATCGCGCCGGCCTCGCCGACGCCCTTGACACCGAGCGGGTTGACCGGGCTCGGCGTGACCGTCTCGTCGAGCTCGAGGTTCGGCAGCCACGACGCCCGCGGCAGCGCGTAGTCGAGCATCGAGCCCGACAGGAGCTGTCCGTCATCGCCGTAGACCGCGCCTTCCCAGAGCGCCTGGCCGACCCCCTGGACGATCCCGCCGTGCAGCTGCCCGTCGACGATCATCGGGTTGATCTTCTTGCCGACATCGTCGACGGCGACGTACTTCACGAGCTCGACCTTGCCCGTCGCCTGGTCGATCTCGACGATGGCGATGTGCGTCCCGAACGGCCACGTGCAGTTCGGCGTGTCGTGGTAGGCGGTCTCGTCGAGGAACGGCTCCATGCCGTCCGGAAGGCTGAACCCGAGGTCGAGCGCGAAGGCGATCTCCTGGAGGGTCTTGACCTTGTCCGGCGATCCCTTGACCCGGTAGTTGGCGCCGTCGACCTCGATGTCGTCGATGTTCGCCTCGAGCATGTGGGCCGCGTACCGCTTTGCCTTCTCGCGGATCTTCGCCAGCGCCTTCATCGCGGCCGCACCGCCGACGGACGCCGTCCGGCTGCCGTACGACCCGTAGCCGAACGGCGTGCCCTGCGTGTCCGAGTGCTGGATGACGATGTCCTCCATCGGGACGCCGAGCTCGTGCGACACGATCTGGGCGTAGGTCGTCTCGTGGCCCTGGCCCTGGGGCTGGGTGCCCATCGTGACGACGATCTTGCCGGTGAGATGGACCTTGACGTTCGACGACTCCCACATCGCCGCGCCCCAGCCCTCGCCGACGGCGCCGATCCACTTCGACGGGGCGACGCCGCAGACCTCGATGTACGAGCTGAGGCCAACGCCGAGGAGCTTGCCGCGCCGGCGAGCGTCCTTTCGGGCGTCGTCGAGCTTGTAGTAGTCGACCATCGTCAGGGCCCGGTTGAGCGCCGGCTCGTAGTTGCCCGAGTCGATGAAGATCTTCTCGCCGTTGACCGCCGTCCCGAGCCCCGAGGGGTTCTCGTAGGGGAACGAATCGGGCGGCAGGAAGTTCTTCCGCCGAACCGCGGCCGGGTCCATCCCGATCTCGTCCGCGAACAGGTCGACGGCACGCTCGACGACATACGTCGCCTCGGGCCGTCCGGCGCCGCGGTACGCGTCGACGAACGTCGTGTTCGTGTACACGCCCTGGACTTCGGCGTAGACGTTCGGGATCTTGTAGCAGCCGGCGAGGACGCGGCCATAGAGGGTCGTCGGAACGCCGGGACCGATCGTCGACAGCCGGCCGCCGAGGTTCGCGTACGTCTTGACCCGAAGCCCCGTGATGTCGCCTTCGCGGGTACCGGCGACCTCGAGATACGTGATGTGGTCGCGGCCGTGGATCGTCGACTGGAAGCTCTCTCGCCGTGACTCGACCCACTTGACGGGTCGGCCGCCGATCGCCTTGCTGGCGAACATGACGAGCGCCATGTCCGCGTAGCAGAAGATCTTCGATCCGAACGCGCCGCCGACGTCCGGCGCGATGACGCGGACCTTGTGCTCCGGGATGCCCGTGACGAACGCGGTCAGCAGCAGCCGCTGGATGTGCGGCGTCTGGCTCGACATCCAGATCGTGTACTCGTCCGTGCCCGCGTTGTACGAGCCGATGTCGCCGCGGACCTCCATCGGATTCGGGATGAGCCGCTGGTTGACGATCCGCTGCCGAACGACGACCTCCGCGGAATCGACGGCCTTGTCCGTTCCCGCCTTGTCCCCGACCGTCCACGTGAAGACGACGTTGTTCGGCGCGTTCTCGTGGAGCTGCGGCGCTCCCGGCTTCGTCGCCTTCTCCGCATCGACGACGGTGGGCAGGGGCTCCCAGTCGACCTGGATCAGCTCGAGCGCGTCCGTGGCCTGCTCGGGGGTCTCGGCGACCACCGCGGCGACGCCTTCGCCGGTCCACTTGACGTCGTCCGTCGCGAGGACCCGCGGCGTGTTGACGTTGTTCTGGAGCGTCGAGCCGCCGGCCGGCCACGCCATCGGGAGCGGGTTGTACGGGATGTCCTTGCCGGTGAACACGGCGAGCACGCCCGGCATCGCCTTCGCGGCGGACGTGTCGATCGAGCGGATCCGGGCGTGCGCGTACGGGCTCCGGAGGATGGACATGTGGACCATCCCGGTGAGCTTGATGTCGTCGAGGTAGCGGCCCTTGCCGGTGATGAAGCGCGGATCCTCTGTCCGCTTGATCGAGGCGCCGAGGACGTCGGTGACCATCGCAGCTCTCCTTCGCCCTATGCCGGCGTCGCGGTGGTCGACGCGCCCGAGGGCGCCGCCGCGCCGGTTCGCATCACGCTGGCGGCCTCGCGGATCGCCGCAACGATGTTCTGGTATCCCGTGCAGCGGCAGTAGTTGCCCTCGATCGCGTGGCGAATGTCGTCATCGGACGGGTCCGGCGTTCGCTCGAGCAGATCCGCGGCCGCCATGATCATTCCCGGCGTGCAGAAGCCGCACTGCAGTCCATGCTTCGCCCAGAACGCGGCCTGGAGCGGGTGGAGCGTCTCGCCATCCGCGAGGCCCTCGATCGTCGTGATCGTCGCGCCGTCCGCCTGGACGGCGAGCATCGTGCACGACTTGATCGCTCGACCGTCGACGGTCACCGTGCACGCGCCGCACTGGCTCGTGTCACACCCGACGTGCGTGCCCGTGAGGTTGAGATCCTCGCGGATCGCCTGGACGAGCAGGCGTCTGGGCTCGACGTCGAGCTCGCGGCGTTCCCCGTTGACGACGAGCGCGATGTGCTCGGCCATGGCCGGTACCTCCTTCAGCGCGGCGGCGACGGATCGGCGGCTGGTTGGCTCGGTGTGAAGAGCCG
>DASWSI010000244.1:0-3109 GCA_036402715.1 Candidatus Limnocylindrales bacterium | reverse complement strand
CGACGCGCCTCGTCCCGACCCCGCGATCTGGAGCGGCCAGTTCCCGGTTCTCGGGATCTGCTACGGCGCGCAGCTCATGGCGCGGGAGCTCGGTGGCGACGTCCTCGCTGACTCCAGGCGTGAATACGGGCCGGCGCTCGTCTCGATCACCGAAGGCGACGGCCTCTTCTCCGGGCTCGAGGCGGACCAGCCGGTCTGGATGAGCCACGGCGACTCGATCACGCGCCTGCCCGACGGCTTCCGCTCGACCGCGCAGACCGCATCGTCGCCGTTCGCCGGGCTCGCGAACCCGGAGCGAAACCTGTGGGGGATCCAGTTCCACCCCGAGGTGGTTCACACCCCCCGGGGCCGCCAGATCCTCCGGAACTTTGTCGTCGACATGGCGGGCGCGCGCCCGGACTGGACGGCCGCGAACTTCATCGACACGACCGTCGCCGACATCCGTGCCCGCGTCGACGCGCGCGCCCGCTCGACGAACACCCCCGGCAACGTCATCTGCGCGCTGTCCGGGGGCGTCGATTCGGCCGTCGCCGCGACGCTCGTCCATCGCGCCGTCGGCGATCGGCTGACGTGCATCTACGTCGACCACGGCCTGATGCGGAAGAAGGAGTCGGAGCTGCTCCGCGTCACGTTCGAGCGCGATCTCGGGATGCGCCTCGTCATGGTCGATGCGCGCGAGCGCTTCCTGCGCCGGCTGGCCGGGGTCGAGGACCCCGAGCAGAAGCGGAAGATCATCGGCGACGAGTTCATCCGGGTCTTCGAGGAGGAGGCGGAGAAGATCTCGGCGACGGGCCGGATCGACTTCCTCGCCCAGGGGACCCTCTACCCGGATGTCATCGAGTCGGCGACGTCGGAGACGAAGGCCGCCCAGAAGATCAAGACCCACCACAACGTCGGCGGGCTGCCGGCGGACCTCAGCTTCGACCTGATCGAGCCACTCCGGTACCTGTTCAAGGACGAGGTCCGAACGGTTGGCCTCGAGCTGGGACTGCCGGAGGCGATGGTCCTCCGCCAGCCGTTCCCGGGCCCCGGGCTCGCGATCCGGATCATCGGCGAGGTCACGGCGGAGCGGCTCGAGACGCTGCGCGAGGCGGACTGGATCGTCATCGACGAGATCAAGGCCGCCGGGCTCTACCGGAGCCTCTGGCAGAGCTTCGCGATCCTGACGCCGGTCCGGTCCGTTGGCGTCATGGGCGACGGGCGGACCTACGCGAACGTCGTGGCAATTCGCGCCGTGACGTCCGAGGACGGGATGACGGCGGACTGGGCGAAGGTCCCGTACGAGGTCCTCGGCAAGATCTCGAGCCGGATCGTGAACGAGGTCCCGGGCGTCAACCGGGTCGTCTACGACATCTCGTCGAAGCCACCGGCCACGATCGAGTGGGAGTAGCCGCACCGGCCGGTGCGCGTCCATCGGACGGCTGACGCCCCTGACCATCGGGGCATTGGTCGTCGAACGGCCGGCGTTACAGTTTTCGCGATGGCAGACCCAGCCTCCTCCGACGCGGTCGCGACCGCCGCTCGCTGCCCGTGGTGCTCCGCGGACCTCCCCGGAGGCGCCGGCGCGAGCTGCGCAGCCTGCGGCGCGATCCTGACCGGTGAGCCCGAACGGCAGCTTCCCGGCGTGACGGCCATCGATTCGGACGCGATCGCGCGCGGCGCGAGGACGCCGCCGCCGGTCCGGCGTAGCCGACTCCTCTCGTGGATCAGCGGCGACGACGGTGCGGAGTTCGACACGCCGGCCCAGCCCGGGTCGCTTGCGCCTCCGTTGCCGGATGTTCGCCGCGAGATGCTCCGCCTCGAGATCGAGGCCGAGGTCGCAAGCATGCAGGCCGAGGCCGAGTGGATCGTCTCCGAGGCGCAGGCGGACGCACGCGCCGCTGCGGTGACGACCGAAACGGCGGAGGCCGTGACCGTGCCGGGCGACGCCGCCGCCGCGCCCGCGGTCGCCGTGTCGGCGTCGGGCCCCTCGGCCCCCAGTGCCGAGCTTCGGGACTCGCCGCCCGCCTGATCCTCCGGCGGCCCCTGCGTGGCTGCCGCCGCTATCCTCGCTCGGTGCCCGACCGACTGCCCGCGCCCGGCCCCTCGTTTCTTCGCGAGCACTACGTCCGGATCGGGGACAGTCTGCTGCGGGCAGGGATGAGCCGCCCCACGACCGGCCCGGATGAGTGGTGGCTGACCGTCATGTGGGTCGCGGACGACGACGGTGTCGTGTCGTTCGCGGCCGTCGCGCCGGACGCGGGGCCGCCGCCGGAGCCGCCGCTGCTCCGCCTCGGGCCGGCGCTCGCAGGCTCGTTGTCCGGCCTCATCCGTGAGGAGGAGGGCCGGCTCGCGATCCGCCTCTCGCCCGTCGTCCCGCCGGACGATCCCGCGCGGCCGTGGCGTTGCCCGCTCGCGGTCCGTGCCGCATTCAAGTGGGAGCCCGTCCGCGCCGCCGCCACGCCGCCGAACGAGCTCGCCGACATGGTCCTCGCGGGCTTCCGGCGAGCGGTCGAGGGCCTGCATCGCCGGTGAGGCGCCACGAGGAATCGGAATAGACTCGGTGGACCCACTGATGCGCTCCACGTCCTCCGCCGCACGATCTCACTCGCGATCCTGGGGCCCCACCCTGCTCGCCGCGACCGGCACATCGCTTGACGCCGTCGAGCTGTGGCCGATCGCGCTCGCCGGGTTTCTCGCGCGAGGCGGGATCGTCCTGTTCCTCCTCCCGATCGTCGTCATACCGACGCCGTCCGGGATCGCCGACGTCATCGCGCCTGCCCTCATCTCGTTCGCGTTCGGGCTCGTGTCACCGGCCTTCATCGCGATCGTCGTCACGCTCGTGGTGTCGATCGTCGCCGCGATCGTGCTCGGTGGCCTCGCTGGGGTGTGGGCGGACGTGCTGCTCATCCGCGCGATCGCGGGCGCGGGCGCCTCCGGCGGGAGTACGGCCGCGGACCGGGACGTGCCGGGCGGTGTCGTCGTCCGTGCCTTCGCAGTCCGATTCCTCGCGCATCTCCCGCTCTGGATCGCGCTTGCCTGGGGCGCGGTCCGGATCGTCGAGGCGACGTACACGGAGCTCGTCACGCCGTTCGAGGTGGTGACTCCACTCGCGCTTCGCGTGCTCGCC
>DASWSI010000243.1:0-4456 GCA_036402715.1 Candidatus Limnocylindrales bacterium | reverse complement strand
GACGTCGCCGGCGTGGATGAGGCCAAACAGGAGCTCACCGAAGTCGTGGAGTTCCTGAAGTACCCCGAGAAGTTCTCGACCCTGGGCGCGCGCATCCCGCGTGGTGTGCTGCTCGTGGGCCCGCCCGGCACCGGCAAGACGATGCTCGCCCGCGCGGTCGCGGCGGAGGCCGAGGTCCCGTTCCTCGCCGCGTCCGGCGCGGAGTTCATCGAGAAGTACGTGGGTGTCGGGTCCCGTCGCGTCCGGGAGCTGTTCACCCAGGCACGCAGCTACGGCCGGGCGGTCATCTTCATCGACGAGTTCGATGCGCTCGGCAAGGCCCGTGGCGGCGCGAACAGCCACGAGGAGCGTGAACAGACGCTGAACCAGCTGCTCGTCGAGCTCGATGGCTTCACCTCGACCGATGGCGTCGTCGTCATCGCCGCGACGAACCGTGTCGACATCCTCGATCCGGCGGTCGTGCGGCCGGGTCGCTTCAACCGAAAGATCCATGTGGGTCTGCCGGACGTCGTGGGGCGTCGCGACATCCTCACCGTCCACGCCCGTGGGAAGCCGCTCGACACCGATGTCGACCTCGATGTCGTCGCCCGCAAGACGTATGGGTTCTCCGGCGCACAGCTGGCTGACCTGATGAACGAGGCCGCGATCTTCGCCGCCCGGCGGCAGCGCGAGACGCTCGCCGCCGACGACATCCACAACGGCTGGCTGAAGGTCGCCGTCGGGACCGGTCGCCGCCGTTCGATGGACGAGCGGGAGCGATCGATCATCGCCGCCCACGAGGTGGGTCACGCGATCTGCGGCCGGCTCCACGGCGACCGCCGCAAGGTCGAGGAGATCAGCCTGTTCGCGCACGGCGAGGCGCTCGGCGTGACGGTCAGCTCGCAGGAGGACAACGACCTGCCGGCCGAGTCCGACCTCCGTGCCCGCCTCGTCGCGCTCATGGGCGGCCGCGCTGCGGAGGAGCTGCTGTTCCAGGAAGTGACCGGCGGCGCGGCGAACGACTTCGAGCAGGCGAACCGGATCGCGACCCTCATGGTCACCCGGTGGGGGATGGGCCGCGACCCCGATGCGAACGATCACGGCACGTCCGGCCGCGGCAGCCTCTCGTTCCTCGTCGCGCGGAGCGGCGGCAACCTCCCGTCGGACGTCCAGGCCGCGGCCACGCGCGCCACGCGCGCCATCCTCGACGAGGCGTATGTCGAGGCGTCGCGGACGTTGCTCGACAACATCGAGCTGCTGCGCCTGCTCGCGGCGTACCTCGTCGAGCACGAGCGCGTCGACGGCGACACGTTCGATGCGCTGGTCGACGGCCGGATCGAAGTCCCGAACGCCCTCGAGGAGTGGCGTCCCGCGGCCGCGCGACCGCGTGCCTGGGCGGACATTCCGACGTGGCACGCCGGCCGTGGCAAGCCTGTCGCGCTCCCGGTCCCCGTTGCGGCGGCCGTCGCGGCGCCGGTCGAGCCCACGCCGATTCCGGAACCCATCGCCGCGCCGCTCCCCGAGCCGCGACTCATCACCCCGCCGACGCGGCGGCCGATGGAGCGCCGCCGGACGGTCGGCAACCAGCTGGGACGCCGGCTCCGCCGGATGGCTGTCGGCTACGTCGACTCCGCGCGCGTCTGGTTCTGGTCCGGCGAGGGCGACGGCGAGGCCTGACGCGCTCCGGCCGGCAGGCGCCATGTAAGGTTCCGGCGTGGCCCTGATCTCACTCGACGGTCTCACGAAGCGGTACGACTCCGTGACTGCTCTCGATGGGCTGACCCTCGATATCGAGCCCGGGATCGTGGGGCTCGTCGGGGCGAACGGCGCCGGGAAGAGCACGCTGCTCAAGATCCTCCTCGGCCTGCTCGCGCCGACGAGCGGGACGGCGAAGGTCTTCGACCTCGACGTCGAGACCCACGGGACGGAGCTTCGACAGTTCGTCGGCTACATGCCGGAGCACGACGCCCTCCCGCCGGACGCCTCGGCGACGGACTTCGTCGCGCACCTCGCGGAGATCTCGGGGCTCCCCGCCGCGGCGGCGCGGGAACGGACCGCCGAGGTCCTTCGACACGTGGGCCTGTACGAGGAGCGCTACCGCCCGATCGGTGGCTACTCGAGCGGGATGAAGCAACGCGTGAAGCTGGCCCAGGCGCTCGTGCACGACCCGCGGTTGCTGCTCCTCGACGAGCCGACGAACGGGCTCGATCCCGCCGGTCGGGACGAGATGCTCGACCTCGTCAGCCGGACCGGCGGCGAGTTCGGAATGACGGTCGTCGTCGCGAGCCATCTGCTCGGCGAGATCGAGCGCGTCTGCGACTTCCTCGTGGCGATCGAAGGCGGCAAGCTGCTTCGCGCGGCGCCGCTCCGGTCGTTCACGGAGCACACCGGTGTCCTCGCCGTCGAGGTGGAGGACGGCGCCGTGACGCTCGCCGACGCCCTCGTCGCACGCGGCCTCGAGGCCCGGGCGTCCGGCCGGTCCGTGCTCGTCGCGCTGAACGACGAGCGGCCGTACGACCTCGTTCGCGATGCGCTCGCGGAGCTGGGGATGCCGCTCGTGCGGCTCGAGCAGCGACGACATCGGCTCGAGGATCTGTTCAACGAGGACGATGTCGCGGGGGCTGCGGCGGCGGGGCACCCTGCCGCTGTCGGCGCGGCCGCGGCTTCCGCTTCTGCTTCGGCGCCCGCATCCGTGGACCGCGGGTGACCGAAACGGGGGGACGGCTCGCCACGAGCGCGGCCTCGACACCGGCCGCCGCGGGGAGCATCTACGACCTCGGGTATCGGCACTACGACGGGCCGCGCCTCGGTCGCCGCCACGCGGCGCGGGCGCTGTTCCTCCACAGCCTTCGCGGCGCGTACGGAATCGGCCGCGGCGGCCGCGCGAAGATCGCGCCGATCCTGCTCGTTGGCCTCGCGATCATCCCCGCGATCGTCGGCGTCGGGATCATGGCGCTCGCCCGGCAGGTGGGCGGGGGCGAGTTCCTCGCGGACGCATCACCGATCCGCCACGACACGTACTTCAGCCTCATCACGACCCTCGTCATGCTGTTCTGCGCGGCGCAGGCGCCGGAGATCCTCGGCCGCGACCAGCGCCACGGGCTGCTGTCGCTCTACTTCTCGCGGGCCCTCCGGCGCGTCGACTACGCGCTCGGCCGGCTGGCGGGGATCGTCATCGCGATCCTCATCTTCGTCCTGCTGCCGCAGTCGATCATCTTCGTCGGCTCGATCCTGTCCGCCGCCGACACCGGAAAGCAGCTTGGGACAGAGATCGGCCTGCTGCCCGCGATCCTCGGCCAGGCGGCGATCATCAGCCTCCTGCTCGGCTCCGTCGCGACGGTCGTCTCCGCCTTCACGCCGCGCCGCATCTACGCGACGACGTCGATCATCGCCGTGCTCTTCGTGACCTCGCTCATCACGAGCGTTCTCGCCGAACGCGGGTCGCTCGTCATCGCCAGGCTCCTCGTCCTGTTGAGCCCGAACGACGTTCTCGACGCGACGAACGCGTTCCTGTTCGGCCGCGCTGGGGATGAAGCCGCCACGGAGCTCGCTCAGCTGCCGGGTCCGGTGTACGTCGTCGCGGCGGCGGCGATCACGGTCGCGTGCATCGCGCTGCTCGTCCGGCGATTCGAGCGGATCCCCGCGTGACGGCAGGAGACCTCGCGGCGCCGCCCGCGGCAGGACCGGTCGCGGGCAACAACTCCGCCGCCGCACCCGGGACCGCGACGGCGACGATCGCCGTCGAGCACGTGTCGCGCTGGTACGGGAACGTCGTCGCCGTCAACGACATCTCGTTCGCGCTGGGACCCGGCGTGACCGGCCTCCTCGGCCCGAACGGCGCCGGGAAGTCGACGCTCCTGCACCTCATCGCCGGGCTCCTGCATCCCTCGGCGGGCACGGTGAGCATTTTGGGCCGGAGTGCCTGGCGAAACCCCGAGATGTACCGCCGGATCGGCCTCGTCCCCGAGCGCGAGGCCGTTCATCCGTTCCTGACGGGCCGCGAGTTCGTGACCCTGAACGCCCGGCTCCAGGGAATGGACGATCCGGCCTCGGCGGCCGCGGCGGCGATTCGGACGGTCGAGCTCGACGACGCGGCGGATCGGGCGGTCGGGACATACTCGAAGGGGATGCGGCAGCGCGCGAAGATCGCCGGCGCGCTCGTCCACGACCCCGCAATCCTGCTGCTCGACGAGCCGTTCAACGGCATGGACCCGCGGCAGCGGCTGCAACTGATGGAGCTGCTGCGGCGGATGGGCGCGGACGGCCGGACGGTGTTGTTCTCCTCGCACATCCTGGAGGAGGTCGAGCAGTTGGCGCACCACATCGAGGTTGTGGTGGCCGGCCGGCACGCCGCCTCCGGTGACTTCCGCAAGATCCGCCGCCTGATGACCGACCGGCCGCACCGCTACCTCGTACGGTCCAGCGACGACCGGCGGCTCGCGTCCGCGCTGATCGCGCACGCGTCCACCGCCGGGAT
>DASWSI010000242.1:0-2678 GCA_036402715.1 Candidatus Limnocylindrales bacterium | reverse complement strand
CGAAGAGGCGATTCGCGCTGCCGGCGGCAAGGTCGCGGGCTCCGTGAGCCGGAAGACCGATTACGTCGTGGCCGGCGAAAAGGCCGGCTCGAAGCTGGCGAAGGCCGAAGAGCTCGGGGTGCCGGTTCTCGACGAAGCGGGGCTCCGGGACCTGCTCGGCGCGACGTGACGGCGGCGGTCGCGGCCGAAACCGCCGAATCCCTCCGCCGCGAGGTCATCCGCACGAGGCGGCTGCTTTCGGGCGCACGATACCTGGCGGGCGTTGTCGCGTACATCGCGGTTCTCGCGACCGTCGGCGATGCATCGAGGTACCCGGACAAACTGTCTGCGCCATTCGCCGTGGCTCTCGCAGTCGCAGGGGTGGTTCCCGCCGTCCTGCTCGGGCTCGTCGAGGTCGTCGGGACGCGGCATCGGGAACGGACCGTCGTGTCCTACCTCGCCGCGGACGCCGCTGCGCATGGCGGTGTTCTTGCCGTGACGGTCCCCGACGCACAGCCGACCCGCCTCGGGCGCGCGCTGGGCGCCGTCCTCATCGGCGCGTTCATCCTCGCGTCGGTCGCGACCGTGGCCGGAATGCTTCCGGCTGGCGGGGTGATCGTCGTCGTCTTCGTCGCATTGGTTGTGCTCGGAGGACCCTCGGTCTTCGACGGCGCTCTTTCGAGCCGTCGGCTGTCGACGAAGCCGATCGTGCAACTCGACGCCGGGCCGACCGGAATGCGATGGGTTCGCGAGGATGGATCGACACAGGACGTTCCCTGGCGGCATCTTCTGCGGGTCGCCCGCCGGGCGAAGTTGTCCGGCGTGGAGAGCGTTTGCGACTGGACGACCCCGGCGCCACGGGCAGCCGTCCCGACGCGTTACATCGAGCCGGCGTCCGGCGAGGTCGTCGACCTGATGACCATCGTGCGTGCGATTCGGCCGCGCGACTACGTATCGCGGCGGTCGATCCGCGGCCTCGGGGTCGAGACGATCCTCGAGCAGGTTGGAACCTTCGGCCCGTAGATCCTCGGCTGTCAGTGCCGCCCGTTCGAACGGCGGTGGTACCGCTCCATCAGCTCCGACACGGCGCCGCGCGACGCCTGCCACTCGGGCTGATCGCCGAAGATCGAGGCGTCCTTCCCGAACCGCTTGATCTGCGTCATGGCCGTGACGATCGCGTTGTGGTCGAACGTCCGCCGGTTGCCGGCCTCGACGTTGCCGGTCACGAGGTACCGCCGGACGACGTCGAACGGCGCCGTCCACCGCCCGATCCGGATCTTGTCGCCCTCGCGCAGGGACTCGAGGAAGTCGTCGTCACCGACCGGGTGCCGGTCGTGCTCACCGAGATGATGCTGGAGGTCCACCCGCAGCCCGGGCCGGTCCAGGCTCGAGAGGCGGCCATCGTCGTCGACCGTCTGGTAGCAGACCGGGCACGACGGGAGGTTCGCGTCGGCGCGCGGCGGAGCGCCATATGGCAGGCCGCAGCGACGACAGAACGCGGCGTTCGATGCGGGCGTTCCGCACTGGAGGCAGGCGGTGACGCTCACGATCCCGCGCGCCCCGTGCCGGCAAACTTCGCCATCGTTCGCCGCGTCACGTCGTCCGCCCCGGCGATCCGGATGTGCCAGTACTCCGGCGCGTAGAGCCCGGCCGGACTCCGTGTGCACGTGGCCTGGCCCTTGCCCCGGGTTCGCTCGATGGCCGTCGCGACCGCGCCCGCGACACGGGCGGGGGAGTCGGGGCGCGGCATGCCGGGATCGAGGAAGGCGGCGAGCGCCCGAACGAACGCGTCGAGCTCGGCCCGGGATAGGGTCACCAGGAGGTCATTCGGGCCCGCTGGTCCCCCGGGCGCCGTGCGGAGGGTGGTCTCGTCGTTCGGCGCGGGGCGCAGCTGTCGCCGGGCGCGGCCGATGGTCTTTTCCCACATGGGGCGATCGTGCTCCCGCGTAACCATGCCGGTCTCGAGGTTGGGTGCAATGGAGGATGCGGGTCTGGGTACCCGGGCGCTATCACCCGATTGCCGGGTGTCGGCCCGGAACCATCGATCCATCGACTCGGCCGCGACGCCCGGAGAGCGGTCCGAAGCGGTCCGCCGAGCACGGTCCGGTATCATCGGCCGATGGCCACGCTCTCCCGCGCGGACGTCGAACACGTCGCCCATCTCGCCCGGCTCGGCCTGACCGATGACGAGCTGACGCGGCTCGAGGGGCAGCTCAACCACATCATCGAGCAGTTCGCCGTGCTGGCCGGCCTCGACACGGCGTCCATCGCGCCGACGGCCCAGACGATCGAGCTCGAGAACATCCTCCGCGACGACGTCCCGCGCCCCAGCCTCCCGGTCGAGGCCGTTCTGGCCAATGCGCCGGCCGCCGAGGACGGCTTCATCGTCGTCCCGGCCGTCCTTGGTGGCGCCGAGTGAAGGCGACGGTAACGACGGCGGGCACCGCGTGACCGCGGGCACGGACGCCGGGACGGAGTTGACTCGCCGCACCGGCCACGAGCTCGGGCGACTCCTCCGGGCGGGCGAGGTGTCCTCGCGGGAGATCACCTCCGCGCACCTCGACGTCGCGGAGCGGCAGAACCGCGCCATCAACGCGTGGCTCACGATCGACCGCGACCGGGCCCTCGCCGACGCGGACGCGGCCGACGGCCGGCTTGCCGAGGGACGCCGCGCGGGCCCTGCCGCCGCGGGGGCCCTG
>DASWSI010000241.1:0-3028 GCA_036402715.1 Candidatus Limnocylindrales bacterium | reverse complement strand
CACCGAACCGTCTCGCGAGCCAGTACGCGGCGCCGGATCCGATTCCGCCGAGGCCGACGACGATCGCGTCGTACCCGCGACGCGGCTCGGTCAGGACGGCACCTCGACCTCGGCGTGGCCGTAGTACTCGTACGCGGACATCGCCTTGCCGGTCGGCGACTTCCACGAGCGCTCCTCGCCGGCGAGCTTGCCGAGCGCCTTCGCCATCGCCCGGACGTGGTTCGCGACAGAGCCACAGCACGACCCGATGAGGCCGACGCCGAGGTCGCGCGCCGCGATCGCGTAGTCCGCCATCTCGACGCGGGACAGGGTGAGGTGCTCGAGCGCGAACGGAAACTCCGGCGCCGCGGTGAAGTCGGGGCGCGCGTCCGTCACGCGATACGCGACGGGCTGCGCGGCGAGGCGCGCCGTCGGAACCGCGGCGCGCATCTCGGCGATCAGCGGCAGCGTCCGTTCGGGGTCCCGGAGGCAGTTGATCCCGACGACGTCGGCGCCCGCGTCCACGAGGCGGCGGGCCGCTTCGCCGACCGTGTCGCCCTCGTAAGCGCGCGCCTCGCGGTCCTCGAACGACATCGTGATGACGACGGGGAGGCCCGTCAGCTTCGCGCGCTCGAGGGCGATGAGCGCCTCGCCGACGAAGCTGAACGTCTCGCCGATGACGAGGTCGATCCCCTCCCCCATCTGGACCTCGAGCTGGCGATCGAACAACCGCCGAACGCGATCCGGGGACGCCTGGTCCGCCGGGTCGTACGCCCATGTGAGGGACAGATTCCCGGCGACGAGCGCATCGCCCTCGTCCGCGACGGACCGGGCAACGCGGACCGCCGAGCGGTTGATGTCGTCGACGCGGCCGGCGAGCCCGACCGTCGCGAGCTTCTCCTCGGAGGCATAGAACGTCAGTGCCTGGAGGACCTCGGCACCGGCTCGCAGGAACTCGCGATGGAGCTCGGCGAGCGCCTCCGGGTGGGTGATGCTCACCTCCGGCGTGAAGGGGCCGGCCTGGACGTAGCCGCGCTTCTCGAGCTCGAGGAGGTACCCGCCGTCACCGAGCACCGGACCCCGCGCGAGGCGCTCGAGCAAGCCGTCAGTCATTCCGTGCCTCTCCTCCGCGCGTCGCCCGCGGCAACGTCGCGTGGATCGTAGTCGGCGGCGTCGGGGGCCGCGCCTCGATGTCTCATCAGGCCGACCCGCTGAAGCGCCAGCACGGACAGGGCGTCCGTGATCCGGCCGTCCATCGTCATCGCGAGCGCCTCCTCGAAGCGGACGCGGCGGACGACGAGCGCCTCGGTCTCGTCCGGCGAGGCTTCGCCTTCGGTCAGCCCGGTCGCGATGTACGCGACGGCGGCCTCATCCGAGATCGAGTTCGAGAGGTGGAAGCGCCCGATCTCGCGCCAGGCAGCCGCGGTGATCCCGGTCTCCTCCGCGAGCTCGCGCCGCGCGCCGTCGATCGGATCCTCGTCGAACGGGACGCCGCCCTCCGGGATCTCCCACGACCACGCATCGAGCGTGTAGCGGAACTGGCCGACGAGGACGATGTCGTCGTTGTCGTCAATGGCGACGACGCCGACAGCCACGCTCTGGAAGTGGACGACGCCGTAGATCCCGGGCTCGCCGTCCGGTCGGGTGACGTCGTCGTGCCAGACCATGATCCAGGGATTCTCGTAGGCGACGCGGCGCCCGCGGCGGACCCACGGAGAGTCATGCTCGTCGCCGGGAGTGTCGTCCACCGCTCCATGCTAGCCGCGGCCGGGCCACGTCGGTCGCGCGGCGGAACGGCCGCGGGGTCCGGCGAGACGGCCGCCTAGACTCCGGCGATGGTCTCGAATCGGGCGGCGGTGGGCGTGGCGTCGACCGTGCCCACGACGGGCGGTGCGAGCGCGCCCGTCCATGCCGTCGAGACGCGGCTCGGCGTGGGTGTGCCGGTCCGCGACGGGCTGGAGCTGTCGGCGAACCTGTGGCTCCCGGTGCCGCGTGACGCAGTCGCCGGCGAGCAGTTTCCGGCCATCCTCGAGATGATTCCGTACGGCAAGGACAACTGGCGCCGAAACAGCGACATCGCCCGCGGCGAGTGGCTCGCGGCGCGCGGATACGCGCTGTGCCGGCTCGACGTCCGCGGCACGGGATCCTCGCCGGGAATCGCGCTCGACGAGTACACCGCCGACGAGACGCGCGACGGCTATGACGCCGTCGAGTGGCTCGCCGCCCAGCCGTGGTGCAACGGCAATGTCGGGATGTGGGGCATCAGCTACGGCGGCTTCACCTCGATCCAGGTCGCGAAGCTTCGGCCGCCGCATCTCCGCGCCATCGTCCCGGTGATGGCGACGGACGACCGCTACCGCGATGACGTCCATTACCGCGGCGGCTGCGTCACGGTCAGCGAGAAGAGCCAGTACGCGGTGAGCCAGGTCGCGATGAACGCGATGCCGCCGGATCCGGCATTCCGCGGGCCGCGCTGGAAGGACGAGTGGCGCGACCGCCTCGAGCGGACGCCGCCGTGGCTCATCGGCTGGCTCAGGCAGCAGCACGACGGCCCGTACTGGCGACAGGGATCGCTCGCGCCGGACTACGAGTCGATCCAGGCCGCGATCTTCCAGGTCGGGGGCTGGATGGACAGCTATGTCGACCCGGCGTTCCGGATGCAGGAGCGGTGCACAGCTCCGACACGGTCGCTCGTCGGCCCGTGGGTCCACGACCTTCCCGATTCCGCCTGGCCCGGCCCGAACGTCGACTGGCTCCGTGACTTCATCGCCTTCTTCGATCGGTGGCTCAAGGGCGTCGAGAGCGCGGACGCGGACGGCCCGGCGTTCACCTGGTTCGAGCGCGAGTACACGACGCCGGAGCCGTTCCCGAAGCGCCTCAACGGCCGATGGCGCGCGGCCGAGACCTTCCCGCACCCGGCCACGACGACGGCGACGTGGCTTCTCGATGGCGGCGACGTCCCACTCGTCGGGCGGCTCGACGAGGCGGGGGGGCCCGGCGCAGCCCCGGGACGGGACGCACCGGCCGAGGGCGCGGACACGTTCCCCCA
>DASWSI010000240.1:0-4573 GCA_036402715.1 Candidatus Limnocylindrales bacterium | reverse complement strand
GCCGCAGTCGACGCAGTTCAGTTGCCGGTCCGCGTAGGTCACGATGGTCCTCCCCCCGGAGCGCTGGGGTCGCCGGGTCGCTGGGTCTTGCGGCGCGTCGTCGAAGGCTCCTCGCGAGGCGCCGAACGGACGGGTGCGGGGGTGGGCCGCAGGTGTCCGACGCTCCGTCCGGGGCCCCGTTGTCGAGGCGCACCGCTATGGTGCCGGGCAGGATACCTCCCGATTTCCAAGGAGACATTGCAGCGCCCTGGGGCCGCCCGCCGGCCGTCCGCGGCGGGTCCGCGGCGGGTCCGCGTCGCCGGCCGACGCCACGCATTTCGGGACGAATGGCAGCCGCACGAGTCCCCAAACGAGCCCTCGTTCGTGACATCCGACCTGTCACAATGGCGGACGATATTCCGGGTGGCGGGCGAGGGCTATGGGGGCTCCTCGCTCGCACCAGACCCGCGGACCGCCGGCGCGGTCCGATCGGGCGCGGGCCGCCCCCCGGACGCGACGATCGTCAGTCGGCACCGTCCGCCATGGAGGCCGCTCCGGCCGCATGCTCCGACTCCTGCATACCGCAGACGTTCACCTCGGCGCACGCCACGCGGACCTTGGCGAGCAGGCGTCCGCGCAACGCGTTCGTCAGTTCAACGCGTTCACCGCGACCGTGGACGTGGCCCTTGCGGAGAAGGTCGACGACTTTCTGATCGCCGGGGACCTGTTCGACTCGAACACCCAGCCGCGGCGCTCGGTGGAGCGCGTCGCCGCCCAGCTCGAGCGCCTCGCCTCCGCGAGGATCCGGACGGTCATCATTCCGGGGACGCACGACGTCTACGACCGATCGTCGATCTATCGGGCGTATGACCTGAAGACGCTCGCCGGGAGCACCGCCGCGGACGACCTCGTGACGGTCCTGACCCCGGAGCAGCCCGACATCCATCTGAAGGCATGCGACGTCGTCGTCCACGCCGCCGTCTTCGAGACGAAGCGCGCCCCGCGCAGCCCGCTCGCCGGAATGTCCGTCGCCGGCGATGCGCGCGCGACCTGGCACGTCGGGATGGTCCACGGCGCGATCGCCATCGCCGGCCGAACGGACGGCGACGAGGTCGTCATCACCCGCGAGGAGATCGCGGCCACCGGCCTCGACTACCTGGCGCTCGGTCACTGGCACTCGGCGCAGCAGGGCCGCGCCGGTGGCACGACGTACGGGTACGCGGGCGCGCCGGAGCCGGTGGCGCTCGACCAGGACCGGGCGGGCAAGGTGCTCATCGTCGCGCTCGACGACGCCAGTGCCGCGAAGACGGTCACGGTCGAGGAGCGGCAGGTCGGGCGGACGCGGTTTGAGAAGGTCGAGGTGGACGCGGCCGTCGTCCGGACCCAGCCGGAGCTCGCCCGGCAGCTGCTGGCTCGCGCGGACCCGGACCTCGTCCTCGACGTCCGGCTCGTCGGCGTCCGGCCGGACGATCTCGACATCGACACGGACGAGGTCGAGACGCAGCTGCGGTCGTCGTTCCTCAAGGTCCGCGTTCGTGACCTCTCGCTGCCGGCCCTCACCGAAGGCGCCCTGCCGTCGGCAGAGACGATCGTCGGTTCGTTCATTCGCGACGTCGAAGGGCGGATCGCCGCCCTCGAGGCGAAGCAGCAGGCGGCGGACGCGGCAGAGCTTCGTGACGTCCTTCGGCTCGGACGCCTGCTCCTCGCAGGCCAGGAGGTCGCGCTGTGACGCGTCCGCAGGCGCGGCGATGAGGATCGGCCGGCTCCAGATCACGGACATGCGGCGCTACCGCGATCTCGACATCTCCCTGTCGCCCGGCCTGACCATCGTCCGCGGCCCGAACGAGGCCGGCAAGACGACGATCCAGCGCGCGATCGAGCTCGTCCTGACGCGGAAGTGCACGAGCTCGTCGGCGGACCTCGACGCGCTGCGGCCGTGGGACGCCGCGGAGGACTCGCGCCCGATCATCGCGATCGACTTCGAGCAGGAGGACGAGGAGGGGATCCGCGAAGGGCACCTCGAGAAGGCGTTCCGCGGCCCGAAGGGGTACGTCCGCCTCGACTTCAACGGCGCGTCGACGAGCGATCCCGCCCAGGCGGACGAGCAGCTCGCCGAGCTGACCGGGATCCCGACCGAGGCGTTCTTCCGCGCGACGGCCTCCGTCCGCCATCACGACGTCAACAACCTCGCCGGCGAGGACGGCACGCTGCGCGATCGTCTGCAGGCGTCGATCAGCGGCGCGGACCGCGGCACGTCACGGGCGAGGCGGAAGCTCGAGCGCGCGCTCCAGGACCTCAACACGCGCGGACCGAAGAACCCCGGGCGGCTCAAGGTCGCGGAGGACGCCGTCGCCCAGTCGCAGTCCGCACTCGACCAGGGGGAGCTCGCGCTCGCGCAGCTCGAGCGTGACCGGGACTCGCTTGTCGGCGCCCGGGAGCGCCGGCTCGAGGCGGATCGCGGCCTCGCCGAGCAGCGGGCGATGCTCGAAAAGGCGCGCGCCGCGGAGCGGCTGATCGCCGACCGTGACGCCGCCCAGGAGCGCTTCGAGCGCTACCGCCAGGCCGTGGCGGTCCGCGACGAGATCGCGACGCTCCAGCAGAACCACCCGTCAGCCGATCCGCTGCCGGTCCTCCGTCAGATCGTCTTCCGGCTGCGAGCCCTCGACGGCCGGATCCGCGAGCTCCACGCGCTTCTCACGGGCGAGGTCTCGGTGAAGTTCGAGGTCACCACGCCGACGGCCACGTGGCTCCCGATCGCGGCCGTGGCGATGCTCCTCATCCTCGGCGGCGCCGCCGGAGCGATCGCGTCCCTCCTCCACGTGATCAACGTCCCGCCCGCCACCGTTGCCGGGCTCGCGGCAATCATCGCGGGGATCGCCATCGCCCTCTTCGCCCGGCGCCAGCGGCGGCACCTCCTCGACTTCCGGCGGCAGAAGGAGCTGCAGGACGTCGAGATCGACCGGCGCCTGCGCGGGCGATCGCAGCTCGAGGAGGAGCTCCGCCTCGCGGACGCGGACACGGCCAAGCAGCTCGAGATGCTCGGTGTCGCGGACCTCGCCGCGGCGGAGGAGCGCCTGACGGCGGAGGAGGAGCACGTCGCCCGGATCGACGTCCAGACCGCCACGCTCGAGGGCCTGATCGGCAAGGAGCCGCCGGAGTCGCTCCCGGAGACCCGTGACGCGGCGGCACTCGAGGTCGAGCGGAAGACCCACGCACTCGAGGAGCTGGGTCCGATCGCGCGGGAGCCGCGCGCCCGAGAGCGCCTCGAGGTCGCCGTCCGCGACGCGGAGGGCGAGCTCGAACGTGCCCGCGACGACGAGGCGAACGCCCGTGCCCGCGTCGATGCCAATGCCGTCGATTCGGAGCAGGTCGCCGCGCACGCGGAACGCGTCGCGATGTGGACGGAGCAGCTCGCCGCGCTCCAGCGCCGCTCCCGCGTGTACGACGCAACGCTGGAAGCGATCAAGACCGCCGAGCAGGCGACGATGCGGACGGCGACGCACTACCTCGAGAAGCGGATGGTCGTCGATCTCGAGCGGATCACCGGCGGCCGATATCGCCGCGTGCGCGTCGACGACAAGACGCTCGACATCGAGGTCATGTCCCCGGAGAAGGGCGACTGGGTGCCGGTGACGTCGCTGAGCCAGGGGACGCTGGACATCGTCTACCTCGCCGCGCGCCTCGGGCTCGTCCGCCTCGTGACCGGTGATCGCCGGCCGCCGCTCGTGTTCGACGATCCGTTCGTCACGCTCGACGATGGGCGGGCGATGCGGGCGCTCGAGCTGCTCCGCGAGGTCGCGCGGGACTTCCAGGTGATCTACCTGACGACCTCGGACCGCTACGACGCGGCCGCGGATTCGGTCGTCGAGCTGCCCGCGCCCACCGCCGCGGACGAGATCCCGAACGCCGAGCGTGCCCTCGTCGATGCCTGACCCGGGCCCGTTCGGGTCCGCGTCCGTCGTCGTCTTCGGTCTCCTCTCGGCGGCGGCGTGGGGATCGGCTGACTTCGGGGGCGCGCTCGCGACGCGCCGGGCGACGCTCTTCGGTGTCGTCGTCCTCAGCCAGCTCGCCGGGATGGTGGCCGCGGTCATCCTCGCGATCACCCGCACCGAGCCCATCCCGGGACTTGCGGACGTCGGGTGGTCGGTCATCGGCGGTGTCCTTGGCGCCCTCGGCATCACGGCCCTGTATGCCGGCCTCGCCGTCGGCCGGATGGGTGTCGTGGCGCCGGTCACCGGCGTTCTTGCCGCACTCGTGCCGGTCTCCGTCGGGATCGCTCTCGAGGGTCAGCCGTCGGGCATCGTCGTGATCGGGATGGCGCTCGCGATCGTCGCCGTCGTCCTCGTGTCGCGGGTCCCCGGCGAGTCCGGCTCGCGGTCGGGGATCGAGCTCGCGCTCGCGGGGGGCGTCGCGCTTGGGCTCTTCAACGTCGCGATCTCGCGGATCGACGATCGCCTCCTCTTCGGGCCGCTGACGATCGTCCGGGCAGTCGAGGCGGCAACGATGGTCATCGTCATCCTCGTTTCGCGACGGCCGGCGACCGTGCCTCGGGCGCTGATCCCGGCGGTCCTCGTCGTCGGAATCCTCGACATGA
>DASWSI010000239.1:0-3834 GCA_036402715.1 Candidatus Limnocylindrales bacterium | reverse complement strand
CACCGATCCCGGTCGTTCGCTCGATCTCGTCCGGGTTCCGGCCGACGGTCTCGCAGTGCTCGACGAGGATCTGCTCCTTGCGCTTGACGTTCTCGATTCCGCCGCCGACGTTGTTCATGTCGGCGTACTTCGCGACGAGCTTCAGCGTCACCTGCTCTCCGCCGCCGCCGACACAGATCGGCAGGTGGCGCTGGATCGGCGCCGGATCGTTGCGGGTGTGGCGCGATCGGTAGCGCGAACCTTCGGGCGCGGACGGCTCCCTCCCGTCGAGCATCCCGCGCATGATCGGGAGGGCCTGGCCGAGCCACCGAAGCCGCTCCGGCGGCCCGTCCCCGAACTCGAACCCGAAGTCCCGTGCCTCTTCCTCGAACCACGCGGCGCCGATGCCGAGGATCGCCCGCCCGTTCGAGATGTGGTCGAGCGTCGTCGCCATCTTCGCGACGAGTGACGGCTCGCGGTACGGGTTCGCCCCGACCATCAGCCCGATCCGCGCCTTCTCGGTTCGCATCGCCCATGCCGTGAGCGTCAGCCAGCCCTCGTAGTTCGGGCCGTGCGAGTCACCGACGATCGGGTAGAGGTGGTCCCACGTCCAGAGCGAGTCGTATCCGAGCCGGTCCGCGCGCTCGCCCGCCGCGAGCAGCGCCGGCCACTCCGTGTACTGGTTCCAGCACAGCGCGCCGATGCGCAGTTCATCGTTGGGCACGAACGGGTCCTCCGGGCGGAGATATCGACATCGTCCCCCGAACTATTCGCGACCGCCGCGAAATCGCGTCGTGACATCCGCGAGGTCGCCCTCGCAGCCACCGTACAACTCCGCCGCCGCGCGCCGGGGCGCGGGTCGCCGCGACCGTTGCCTTAGCGGATGACGATGTTCACGAGCCGGCCGCCGCCGGCGTGGATGACCCGGTCCGGCGCCTTGCCACCGAGGGCAGCCTGGACCTTGTCCCGGGCGAGCACGAGCTGCTCGAGCTCGATCTCGCTGATTCCGGCCGGAACTGTGACGCGGTCGCGGACCTTGCCGTTGACCTGGATCGGGACCTCCCGGACATCGTCCGTCGCGGCGGCCTCGTCGATGTCCGGCCATGCCTCGGAGTGGATGGACGACCATTCGGCGCCCGCGGCCGCGAGCCGTCGCGACCAGAGCTCCTCCGTGATGTGCGGTGCGGCCGGGGCGAGCATCAGCAGGAGCAGCCGAACGGTCTCGTCCCATTCCGGCAGCTTCGCCGCGCTCGTCCCGCGGTAGCGCATCAGCGTGTTCGCGAGCTCGATGAGGTGGGCGACCATCGTGTTGAACTTGAACGCGCCGTATTCGGCCGTCACCGTCTTGAGCGTCTTGTGCCCGGCGCGCCGCAGCGCCGCCGCCGCCGCCGCGTCGTCCTCGCCTTCGGGCAGGTTGCCGCTCTCGGGGTCGCCAGGCTCCGTCCCGTGCGGCTCGATCGCCAGGGTCCAGACGCGGGTGAGGAAGCGGTGGACGCCCCCGATCCCGCTCGGGCTCCATGGTCCACCCTGGTCCCACGGCCCCATGAACATGAGGAACAGCCGAACGGTGTCCGCCCCGAACCGCTGGACGAGCTCGTCCGGATCCTGGACGTTGCCGCGCGACTTGCTCATCCGCTCGCCGTCCGCACCGAGGATCTGGCCCTGGTTGAACAGGCGCTTGAACGGCTCGTCCTCGGCGATCAGCCCCAGGTCGCGCATCGCCTTGGTCCAGAAGCGGCTGTACATGAGGTGCATGACCGCATGCTCCGCGCCGCCGGTGTACTGGTCGACCGGCGTCCAGCGATCGACGAGGGCGCGGTCGATCGGGGCGTCGTCCTTGTGCGGCGAGAGGTAGCGGAACCAGTACCACGACGAGTCGACGAAGGTGTCCATCGTGTCCGTCTCGCGGCGCGCCGGCTGGCCGCACTTCGGGCACGTGACGCGGAGGAACGTCTCGTCGTGGTTGAGCGGGTTCTCGCCGCGGCCGCGGTAGTCCACCGTATCGGGCAGGCGGACCGGCAGATCCTCGTCGGGGACCGCCACGATCCCGTCGCGCTCGCAATAGATCACCGGAATCGGGGTGCCCCAGTAGCGCTGCCGGCTGAACAGCCAGTCGCGGAGGCGGTACGTGACCGTCGGCTTTGCGAGGCCGCGTTCGGCGAGCCTGGCGACGATGGCTCGTCCAGCTTCGTACGCCGGCAGCCCCGAGTACTCACCGGAGTTGATGAGTCGCTCGCCGGCCGCGTGCGACACGAATGCGCGCTCGAGCGGCTCGTCCTCCGTCCCCGGCGCCGCGACCACGCGCCGGATCGCCAGCCCGAACCGGTGCGCGAACTCGAAGTCGCGCTCGTCATGGGCGGGGACCGCCATGATCGCGCCCGTCCCGTAGCCGCCCAGAACGTAGTCCGCGATCCAGATCGGGATCCGCTCGTCGTTCACGGGGTTGACGGCGAACGAGCCCGTGAAGACGCCCGTCTTGTCGCGGTCCGTCGACAGCCGCTCGATCTCCGTTCTCCGCGCGGAGGCAGCGACGTACCGCTCCACCTCGTCGCGACGCTCCGGATGCGTCAGCACCGGGACGAGCGGGTGCTCCGGGGCGAGGACCATGAACGTCGCGCCGAACAGCGTGTCCGGGCGGGTCGTGAAGACGCGCAATTCCTCGCCGCCTGCATGCGCGTCATCGGCGGCGGTCGTAAAGACGATCTCCGCGCCCTCGGACCGCCCGATCCAGTTCGTCTGCTGGACCTTGATCGGCTCGGGCCAGTCGAGACCGGTGAAGTTCAGCAGCTCGTCGGCGTATTTCGTCGTTCGGAGGTACCACTGCTCGAGGTCGCGCTTCTCGACCGGCGCGCCGCACCGCCAGCAGTGACGATCGACACCCTCGACCTGCTCGCGCGCGAGCGTGCCGTCGTTCGGGCACCAGTCGACGGGCGACATCCGGCGGTACGCGAGGTCGTTCTCGAGCAGCCGCAGGAAGAACCACTGGTTCCAGCGGTAGAACTCCGGCTCGCAGGTGACGACCTCGTACCGCCAGTCGAAGACCGCACCCATCGACCGGAACTGCTTCCGCTCGTGCTCGATGTTCTGCATCGTCCAGTCGCGCGGGTTGATGTTGTTCCTGATCGCGGCGTTCTCGGCCGGCAGGCCGTAGGCATCGAAGCCGATCGGGAAGAAGACGTTCTCACCGTGCATCCGGTGAAACCGGGCCAGCGCGTCGGTCGGCGTGACGATGTACCAGTGCCCGATGTGGAGGTCACCGGACGGGTACGGGTACATCGTGAGGATGTACGACTTCGGTCGCGACGTGTCCTCGAGGTCCGTGTCGTGGAGCCCGACCTCGTCCCACCGAGCCTGCCAGCGCGGCTCGATCTGGGTGGGCTCGTAGCGCTCGATTCGGGTCCGATCCGGTGTGGCGGTCACGGTTCGTTCTCGGTACACGAGACCCCCCACCGTCCGGCGAGGGGTCGAGGCTGGATGGCTTCGGCGGCGCGCCCTCGATCGCTCACCGACGTCGCGGGCGCGGCTCCAGCGAGGCCTGGCGGCGAAGGGTTGGTGGAGCTAAGGGGGTTCGAACCCCTGACCTTCTGAATGCCATTCAGACGCTCTTCCAGCTGAGCTATAGCCCCACGGATGCGTGCTCGATCGGCCGTTCCGATCGCTGGTCGAGGCATTCTACCCGCTCCCGAACGCCGCGACGTCCGAAGGCGCTGCGCGGCCCGCGGCGTCGGCGGCGGTGCGCGGCTACAACGACGGGGCTTGCCAAGCCACTTAGTGCCGGGTAGATTGTCAACGTGACATTCAATATCAGCGAGGGGCTGAAGAACGCTGCCCCGGCCGGTCGCCGGGAGGCGCTCG
>DASWSI010000238.1:0-2004 GCA_036402715.1 Candidatus Limnocylindrales bacterium | reverse complement strand
GGTGGGCGATCCGCAGGTCCGCGGCCTGCCGCTCGAGCGCCTCACGGCGCCCACCCTCGCCGACGACGAGAAGGTGCGCGTTCGGCACGGCGCGAACGACGGCGGGCCACGCCTCGAGCAGCGTCGGGTGGCCCTTCTCCGGCTCAAGCCGGGCAACGACGCCGACGATCTGGGCGCCCGGCTCCATCCCGTACTCGTCGCGGAGCGTGCAGCACGGCTCCTGGTGGTTGTACCGCTCGAGATCCACGCCGTTGTAGATCAGCGTCACGGGAACCGTGCCCCGGCCCTCGTCCTCGATCTTTCGTTCGATGGCGTGCGACACGGCGATGAGCCGGTCCATCTGTGGAGTAAGCCGAGCGAGGAGCTCGCGGTCCGCCGCCGAGCGGATCCGGGACGAGTGCACCGTCGAGACGACGTACGGCCGCCGGTGCCCCACCTCGGCAAGGGCGATTGCCGCCCGGGTCCCGACCGTTTCGGCGCGGAACATGTGGTTGTGGACGACATCGGGCCGGACGTCCGAGAGGTGGGCGGTGAGCGCACCGACGGCGATCGCATCGTCCGGGTCGTCGATCACGAGGACGGCAATTCCCGCTCGCTGGAGCTTCCGGACGGCACTCCCCGAGGACAGCGCGACGACGCTCGTGTCGTAGCGGGTGCGATCGATCCGCGTCAGCAGCGAGAAGAGATGCTCCTGCGCGCCGCCGTTCGTCCCGGTCGCGAGCACCTCGACGACACGGACCCGCTGGGAGCCGGGGAGCGGCAGCCGTTCGACTGGGGCGAGGCATGGATCGAGGTCCGTCGGGGCGGTCATGACGGCGTCGCCCGCCGAACGAGGAGCCGCTGGATCGGCTCGTCAACGGCGCCCCACTCGTACTTGTACGGCTCGTTGCCGCGGAGGAAGTCGAGCCGTCGCTTGCCGGCGGTGAGCGCGCGCTCGATGTACTTCGCGACCATCACGACCCCCGGCGACAGCTCCCGCGCCTCGGGGTCCACGCCGGCATTGAAGTAGAGGTACGAATCGGGCGTCTCGAGGTGCACGCCCGCGGCGATCCGGCGGTCGCCGACGGTCAGGAACGACAGCCGGACAGTGCCGTCGGGGCCCAGCAGCTCCAGGAGCCGCCGGAAGAACACCCGGCTTGCCTCGCCGCCAGGCGTGGCCGGAAAGAGGCCGTCGACGCCCCATCGCTTCTGGTGGAGGTCGATGAACGCCTCGAGGTCCGCGTCAGGATCGGCCGAATCGACGAGCCGAACGTCGCCGACCGCTTCGGCGCGGCGGAGCTTTCGGCGAATCTCGTGGCGGTCCTTCTTGCCGAGCGTCGCGAGATAGCCGTCGAAGTCCGCGACGTCGGGAAGCGTCAGCACGGGACAGACATCCTCGCGCTCGACATTGAGCGTCCACCCGGCCGCCATCTCCCGATCCCCGAACGCGGCGGCGAGCTCGTCCGCCGCGGGATCGCCACAGCGGAGGCGGCGGAGATCGACGACATCCCACGGAATCGGATCGGGCCCGCCGGGCGCTGGCGGCTCCGCGAGGTGGTCGACGAGCGCGACGGCGACACCGGGGAGGTCATGGGGATCCGTGAGCACCGTCGCGTAGTCGGCGTGGTACGAGGCACCGAAGAAGACCGCCTTGGCGTCCGGTGCCACGCTCGTCAGCTCCGGTCCGGACCCGTGGCGGATGGTCGTGTGAGTCGCCTCGTCCGTCGGCTCGACCTCGTGGCGGTGCATGAGCGGGACGATGGCGACGGGCGGGCCATCCGCGGCGGCTGCGTCGACGACGACCACCGTCTGGTCGTGCGCGGATCCGGCGTAGGCGTCCCACCACGCGCGGTGGAAGGCCCACCGGGAGAACGGCGTGGACCAGGGCGTGGCCCCTGCGAGGCGATCCCAGACGTCCGGGGGGACGCTGTCGAAGCTCCGTCGCTCTGCGCGGAGGGATCGCGCCACCCCTCGTGCAGGCGCCCGATTCGGGCCGTCGTCCGCGGCTGCGGCGCTGTCAAGCCC
>DASWSI010000237.1:0-4759 GCA_036402715.1 Candidatus Limnocylindrales bacterium | reverse complement strand
AAGCCAGCGGACCGCCGGGCCTTCGTAGTCGGGATGCGAGTACGTCAGCGCCGGATACGGCCGGCCGGCACCCGATGCACGTCCCGCGGCATCGAGCGAGAGGATCGCGGGAGACTGCTCCCAAAGCCATGCCGGGATGCCGCCATCACGCCACTCCGCCGTGATGTACGGGCCGGGTCGGTAGATGCAGTCGAGGCCGGCGTCGGCGATCGCATCGAGGGCCCCGAACAGGTCGCGTTCGGGGCTCGTGCGCCCGGTGAAATCAAGCGCGCCGGGCGACGGCTCGTGCCAGTTCCAGGGGACGTAGATGCTGACAGAGTCAAACCCGAGATCGCGGACCTGGGCGAGGCGATCCTTCCACGTCCCGCGCGGGTTCCGGAAGTAGTGGAACTCGCCGGAGAAGACGTACCGATCGGGCCGGACGCGAGTCGTCGCGCCGGTCATCCCTTGCCCGCGCCGACGGCGTCCGCGACGCGCAGGGTGTCCGGGCTGGAGTCCCCGGCGACGATGACGTGGATTCCGCGCGCCCCGAGCGCCTCGCGGATGGCAGGCGCAACGTCCGCGTCCGTGACGATCGTCGCGACCTCCTCGAGGCCGAAGACGAATGCCGGCGCGACCCGCTCGAACTTTCTGGCGTCCGCGAGAACGACCACGTCACGCGTCATCCGGCGCATCGCGCGGTCCGTGAGGATCTCCGGCATGTGGTCGCTCATCAGCCCGTGCTCGAGGCTGATCGCGGGGATCCCCATGTACAGCGCATCCGCTCGCAGCTCGTTCGCGGAGAGCTCCGCCAGGTGGCCGAGCAGGCTGTGCATCCGCGGCCGAACGACGCCGCCGAGGACGATGAGCTCGATACCCGGAGCGTCGATCAACACCTCCGCGACGTCGAGCGCGTTCGTGATGACGGTCAGTGCCCGACGGTCCACAAGGCGGCGCGCGAGCTCGAGCGTCGTCGAGCCACTCGAGATGGCGATCGTCTGACCGTCGCGGACGAGCTCTGCGGCCGCCGCGCCGATCAGGCGCTTCGCCGTCATCGCTTCGGATGCCTCGCGGTGGGCCGGTGCGCGGGTCGCAAGCGTCGCGCCGCCGTACGTCCGGACGAGCCGGCCGGCGCGAGCGAGTCGCTCCAGGTCGCGGCGGACCGTCGCGGTCCCAACGCCGAGCTCGAGACCGATGTCCGCGACGGACACGGCGCCGCGCTCACGCAGCAGCGCGACAAGCCGATCGTCGCGATGCTCGCTGGTCGTCATCGGCCGGATATTGGCGCGTTGCTCCTCGGCGTGTCAATGAAATCCGTCGATGTTCGCGCACGAAATCGCGCCGAGGCGCGTGGTTCGAGCAGGGCCTTGCGGACAACAGCCGGCCGCCTTGCGCGCACGACCCCGGCCCGTGCGCGGCGCTTCCGCGGTGCAACTGCGCGTGGGTCGCAGTGTGAACATTTCGTGTTGACACTCCGCGCATCGCCGACCATGCTCCGCGGCGGACAACGGGTGGTCGGGGCAGGAGGATCACGATGACGTTCGGACACGCACGGCTCTCGCGGTTCGCGGTTGTCGCGGCGACATTCCTCTTCGCCGCGTGCGCGTCCGGCGTACCGGCATCTCCCAGCTCGTCGACGGCAGCACAGAGCGCGAGCGCGCCGTCGGCGTCCGTGGGCGGATCGAGCGCGGCGTCGGCGCCGGCGTCCGTCGCGCCGCTCCCGTCCGAGGACATCAAGGGCCAGTCGATCACCGTCATGGTCCCGGACTGGGCGAACGTCCCCGCGGACATCCTCGCGGACTTCACCGCGAAGACCGGCGTCAAGGTCACGATGAACGTCACCGGCTTCGACAGCATCCGCGACAAGGTCGCCGTCGCGGGCGCCGCCAAGACGCCGCTCGCGGACGTCGTCGAGATGGACTGGACGTGGACGGGCCAGTTCGCGGGCGCGGGCTGGTATGAGCCGCTCGACAACCGGATCGACCCGGCCATCCTCTCCGACATGCCGAACACGACGTCGTTCAGCACGAATGGCCGCCCGTACGCGGCGTGCTACAGCAACGACTTCCGGATCGCGGCCTACAACACGGACTACTTCAAGAAGGGCGGCGTCACGACGCCGCCGGCCACGTTCGACCAGCTCCTCACGGCGCTGCGCGCCATCAAGTCGAGCGGCGCGACGAAGTATCCGCTCGCCATTCCGCTCTCGGCCACGGAGGGCACGTCGAGCGCGTGGTTCCTCCTCACGACCGCGATGGGCGGCAAGCTCATCGACGACACCGGGCAGCCGGCCTTCACGGATCCCGCGTCGCCCGGCTACAAGGCGTTCGACTTCCTGGTCAGTGCCTACAAGGAGGGACTGATCTCCCCCGGTGCGGTCGCACCTGATGCCGACGCCGCCAATACGTTCAACGCCGGAGCTGCTGCCGTGACCCTCACGAGCGGACCCGATGAGCTCGTGACCGGCAACGATCCCAAGACATCGAAGATCGTCGGCAAGGTCGCCTACATGCTCGAGCCCGGCCTCACCGGCCCCGGCGGGACGATCGGGTCGCCGGAAGGCCTCGGGATCATGGCGTCGTCGACGCACAAGGCAGCCGCCGCGGCGTTCATCTCGTGGTGGATGCAGCCGGAGACCCTGAAGAAGATCCAGGCGAAGCTCGGGCTCCTGCCGTGCCGCGCCTCCGTGATCAAGGACCTCATCTCGACCAAGACGCTCGTCGGCGGCGACATCCTGTCGCAGCAGCTCAGCTCACTCCAGCCGCTGTTCCCGAACGGCGCGCCAGTCTGGTACAACCAGTTCTCGACGGATGCATCGAGCCAGCTCAATGCCGCGGCTCGCGGCGACCTCTCCGTCGCGGACGCGATCCAGAGACTTGCGGACGACACGAAGAGCCTCATCGGCGGCTGATCGCGCGGTAAAGCGCGGATGAGCGCGGACGCGGGCGCTCGCACCCGCGTCCGCCGATGGCCCGGCGCCCGGTTCGCGGAGGCTCGGCTCGGCTGGCTTCTCGTCCTGCCGATCGTCGCGCTCATCGGAGCGCTCGTCTTCTATCCGCTCGCGCTCGGCTTCGGTCTCAGCCTTCGCTCGGTCCGCTACGGCTCCGGCATCCCGGAGCGGTTCGTGGGCCTGAAGAACTACGCAGACGTCCTGACGCGGCCCGAGACCATCGCGGCCGTCGTCCACACCCTCGGCTATCTCGCCGTCGCGCTGACGCTCGAGATCATCTTCGGGACGCTCATCGCGCTGGCGCTCGATCGTGCGTTCCGCGGCCGCCCCGCCGTTTTCGCCGTGCTGATCCTGCCGTGGGCGCTGCCGGGCATCGTCAGCGGTCTCCTGTGGACGCGAATCCTCAGTCCGGAGAACGGCCTCCTCAACAGCCTGCTCTATCAGCTCCACGTCATCGACCAGTACCAGGTCTGGTTCAGCAGTCCCCTCGCATCCGTGGTCCTCATCGCCGTGGTCCACGTCTGGGGCGTCCTGCCGCTGACGGCGCTGATCATCCTGTCCGGGCTGCAATCGATCGCGCCGGAGCTGCACGCGGCTGCGGCCGTTGACGGGGCGGGTCCCGGCTCGCAGTTCAGGTTCATCACCCTGCCGCTCATCCGGCCGGCGCTCGCCGTTGCGCTGACGGTCGGCACCGTGGCGGCCCTCGGGATCTTCGACGAGATCTTCGTGCTGAACGGCACGGCGCTCGGGACCCGGTCCGTCCAGATGCAGATCTACCTGACGACCTTCGGCCAGCTCGACTTCGGACGCGGGACGGCCCTCGCGTTCCTCCTCACGCTCGCGAGTGCGATCTTCTCGATCGGCTACATCCGCAGCCTCCGAAGGGCGACGGGCTAGTGCGCGAATCACGACTCTCCCGCGCCGCGCGCGCGATCGCCGTCCTTGCGATCGTCGCGTGGTCCCTCGGCCCGATCGCCGTGGGCGTCGTCACGAGCTTCTCGACCGAGGCGGACGTCGAATCGGTTCCCGCGCACTGGCTCCCCGATCAGCCGACGACCGCGAGCTACGAGACGCTCCTCGGCCAGGGCGGTGCCGCGGACTCGAGCACGACCGGGATCCGGACACCGAGCGAGGTCGGGGCGTTCGGAAGTGCGATGGTCAACACCGCGGTCGTGACGGCAGAGAGCGTCGTCGGCTGTCTCATCGTGTCCGTGTTCGCGGCGTACGCCTTCAGCCGGCTGCGGTTCGTCGGCCGGCGGCTCACGTTCGTTGCGCTCGTCGTGACGCTCGAGGTGCCCGTCTTCGCGCTGCTCGCGCCGCTCTTCGAGCTGATGGCGAACACGAAGCTCATCGACACGCAGCTTGGCCTCGTCCTCATCTACATCAGCGCCCAGGCGCCGCTAGCGGTCTGGCTCCTCTACAACTACTGCCGCGAGCTGCCGAGCGAGCCCGAGGAAGCCGCGATGCTCGACGGCTGCGGGCGGTTCGGGGTGTTTTGGCGGATCGTCCTGCCGCAGATGCGGTCCCCGATCGCCGCCGTCGCCGCCATCGTCATGCTCTCGGTCTGGGGGCAATTCCTCATCCCGCTGCTGTTCGCGCCGACGATTGCGACGAAGCCGGTCACGGTCCTCATCACGGAGTTCGTCGGCAAGTACCACACGAACCAGCCCCTCCTCGTCGCGGCGGGCATGATCGCCCTCGTCCCGCCGGCGGTCGTGGCGCTGCTCCTCAACCGCCAGATCCGCGGTGCGCTGTCGGGATGGGCGAGCTGACGGGCACCGAACGGCCTCCGGCCGACGACGGACGACGACGGGCCCCGATCGTCTTCGG
>DASWSI010000236.1:0-7797 GCA_036402715.1 Candidatus Limnocylindrales bacterium | reverse complement strand
CGCCGTTCACCATGCAACCGATCGTCCCGTCGAGCTTGATGAAGCTGATCCCGGCTTCGCGCGCCTTGCGGTCAGCGGGATCCTCCTCGTCCGGATCGCGAAGCGTCTCGAGCGCCGGGTGGCGATGCAGCGCGGAGTCGTCAAGGGTGACCTTGGCGTCGAGGCACACGAGCCGCTCGGAGATCGCTCCGTCCGCGCCGCGCTCGCGGACGATCGCGAGCGGGTTGATCTCGACCAGGTCGGCATCGTTCGCGACCATCGTCCGGACGAGGCCCTTCGCGATCGTCGCGCCGGCCTTCCATTGCGTCCCGAGCCCCATCGAGAACGCGAGCCGACGGGCCTGGTGGTCGAGCAGCCCGAGGAACGGATCCGCGTGGAGCGTGACGATGGCGTCCGGCCGCGTCGCCGCGACCTCCTCGATCTCGACGCCGCCCTCCGCGGAGCCCATCAGGAGGATCCCCCGGCCGGCTCGATCGAGGACCGCGGACAGGTAGAACTCCTTGACGATGTCGGCGGCCGCGGACACGAGGACCTTCCGGACGGTGATCCCCTTGATGTCCATGCCGAGGATCTGCGAGGCGACCGTCTCGGCCTCCTGCGCCGATTCCGCGAGCTTCACCCCGCCGGCCTTGCCGCGTCCGCCGACGAGGACCTGCGCCTTGATGACGACCTTGTCGGCGCCCGCCGCAAGGATCCGTTCCGCGGCTGCGCGTGCGTCAGACGGGGTACGGGCGACGTCCCACGCCGGGACCGGCAAGCCCGCGGCGAGCAGGAGCGTCTTGGCGTCGGCTTCCTGGATCTTCAAGCGCGGCGGCTCCTGCTCATGTCGGCGGATCGTGACGGAGCGAGCGCGGCGATCGGCGCCGGGCGGTCGGGAGGGCCGATGGTACCGCGGTCCGCGAGCGCGGTGCGGGTCACGGCAGCCCCGGCCGTCGGTGGCGGCCCGCGCCGCTACAATCGGGCCATGGCCCAACGCGTCACCCTCATCCCCGGCGACGGCATCGGGCCGGAGCTCGCGGAGGCGACCAGACGGGTCCTCGACGCGTCGGGCGTCGCCTTCGAGTGGGAGGTCGTCGAGGCCGGCGAAGCGGTCATGGCGCGGCACGGAACACCGCTTCCGGACTCCGTGATCGAGTCGATCCGCCGCAACAGGGTCGCGATCAAGGGTCCGATCACGACCCCGGTCGGCGAGGGCTTCCGGTCCGTCAACGTCGCGCTCCGCCAGGCGTTGAACCTGTACGCCAACGTCCGCCCGGCGCGCTCGATGAAGGGCCTCGACACGCGGTACGACAACGTCGACCTCGTGATCGTCCGCGAGAACACGGAGGACCTCTACGCCGGGATCGAGCACATGGTGGGTCGCGACGCGGCGGAGAGCATCAAGATCATCACCCGCGAGGCGTCGGAGCGGATCGCCCGGTATGCCTTCGAATACGCGATCGCGAACGGCCGGCGCAAGGTGACCGCCGTCCACAAGGCGAACATCATGAAGCTCTCGGACGGGCTCTTCCTCGACAGCTGCCGAACCGTCGCGGCGGAATACGCGGGCCGAATCGAGTTCGAGGACCGCATCGTCGACAACATGTGCATGCAGCTCGTCCAGAAACCGGAGCTGTATGACGTCCTCGTGCTGCCGAACCTGTACGGCGACATCGTCAGCGATCTCGCTGCGGGTCTCGTCGGCGGGCTCGGCGTCGCTCCGGGCGCGAACATCGGCACGGAGGCCGCAGTGTTCGAGCCGGTCCACGGCTCCGCGCCGAAGTACGCCGGGCAGAACAAGGCAAACCCCACTGCGCTGATGCTCTCCGGGGCGCTGATGCTCCGCCACCTCGCGCATCCCGACGCCGCGGATCGCGTCGAGTGGGCGGTTCGGGACGTCATCGCCGAGGGCCGGACCGTGACCTACGACCTCGGTGGATCCGCCGGCACGAGCGAGTTCGCGGATGCGGTCATCGAGCGGCTCGGGACCACGAAGCCGCGATCCGCCGGTGCCGGTGCCGGCGCGAGCCCCGCGGCGTCCTGACCGCCGTCAGACCGTCGACCTGCTGAGGGCGAGATTTCGATGCTGCTTCGGTATCGCGGCCGTGAGGGGATGGTCGCCTGGGCGTTCCACCGGATCTCGGGCGTCGCGATCTGGCTCTTCGTCGTGCTCCACGTCGTCGACATCTATCTCGTCGGCGGCGACCCGAAGGCGTACGACCAGATCCTCAAGGTCTACGCGAGCCTGCCGGGCCGGATCGGCGAGTGGCTTCTCGGCGCAGCGCTGCTCTATCACGCGCTCAACGGGCTCCGGATCATCATCATCGACCTCTGGCCGCGGATGACCCGCTACCACCGCCAGCTGTGGTACGCGAACTGGGCGATCTTCGTCGTCCTCGGCGTCGCGGTCTCGTACTTCATCTTCCGGCCGCTGTTCGTGCACGTCTCCTGATGGGTATGTACTCGAGGTCCGGCCGGGTCAAGCCGCAGGGCGGCGGCCGCGAGCTCGTGATCTGGTACCTGATGCGGCTCACGGGCGTCGCGCTCTTCGTGCTCGCCCTGACCCACTACCTGATCCTGCACGTCCTCTACGACCCGGCCCAGCAGGACGCCAGCTTCATCGCCACCGTCCGCTGGAGCAGCCTCTTCTGGCGGGTCTTCGACTGGACCCTCCTGATGATGGTGCTCTTCCACGGCTTCATGGGTGTCCGGACCGTCGTTGCGGACTACACCCGCGGGACGCGGCGGACCGTCCTCCTGACGGGTCTGTATCTGCTCGCGATCGCGCTGTTCGTGCTGGGGACCGATGTTGTCCTGACGCTTCCCGTCGTGCCGGGCGCCTGAGCCCCGCGACCGTGCGAATCGACCACGACGCGATCATCGTCGGTGCCGGCGGCGCGGGGCTCTGGGCCGCGCTCGAGCTCGCGAAGGCGGGTGTCGACGCCGCCGTCCTGACGAAGATGTACCCGACCCGCTCCCACACCGGCGCCGCGCAGGGTGGGGTCTGTGCCGCCCTCGGCAACCTCGAGGAGGACCACTGGGAGTGGCACATGTTCGACACCGTCAAGGGCGGCGACTACCTCGTCGACCAGGACGCGGCGGAGGTTCTTGCGCGCGAGGCCATCGAGACGGTCATCGAGCTCGAGCACATGGGCCTGCCGTTCAACCGGACGCCGGACGGCAAGATCGACCAGCGCCGGTTCGGTGGCCACACGAGGAATTTCGGCGAGGGGGCGGTTCGGCGGAGCTGCTTCGCGGCCGACCGGACCGGCCACATGATCCTCCAGACCCTCTACCAGCAGTGCATCAAGGCCGGGGTGAAGTTCTACGACGAGTACCACGTCGTCGACCTGCTCTCCGACGGCAAGGATCTCGGCGACGGTGGCCGGACCGCCGGCGTCATCGCGTACCGGATCGTCGACGGCGAGCTGCACACCTTCCGATCGAAGGCGGTCCTGCTCGCCACCGGGGGGTTCGGGCGGATGTTCCGGATCACGTCGAACGCCTGGTCGCTGACCGGCGATGGCGTCGCCCTCGCGTACCGCCACGGGATCCCGATGCAGGACATGGAGTTCTACCAGTTCCACCCGACGGGGATCGTGGGGATCGGGATCCTGCTCTCCGAGGCGGCGCGCGGTGAGGGCGGGTACCTCCTGAACGACGACGGCGAGCGCTTCATGGAGCGCTACGCGCCGAAGCTCATGGAGCTCGCGCCGCGCGACATGGTGAGCCGGGCGATCCACCAGGAGATCCGCGCCGGGCGCGGAATCGGCGGCAAGGACTGGGTCTACCTGGATGTCCGCCATCTCGGGCGGAAGGTCATCGAGGAGAAGCTTCCCGACATCACGGACTTCGCCCGGGTCTACCAGGGCGTCGAGCCGCTGACCGAGCCGGTCCCGATCCAGCCGACGGCGCACTACGCGATGGGCGGGATCCCGACCGATGTCGAGGCCCGCGTCGTCCGCGACGACCGCAGCACCGTCGTCCCAGGGCTCTACGCCGCGGGCGAATGCGCGTGCGTGAGCGTCCACGGGGCGAACCGGCTCGGGACGAACTCGCTGGTCGACCTCCTCGTCTTCGGCCGGCGGGCCGGACGCCGGATGGCCGTGGACGTCAAGGGCGGCACGTTCGCCGAGCTCGCCCCGGACGTCGAGGAGCCCGTCCGCGCCGAGATGGAAGCCATCCGGACGCGCCGCCAGGGCGAGCCGGCGTCGCGCATCCGGACCCAGCTCGCCGACGTGATGATGGACGACGTGGGTGTCTATCGGGACGAGGCGGTCCTGACTGCCGCGCTCCGGAAGGTGCGCGCGCTTCGAGCCCGGTATGGCTCCGTGTGTGTGCAGGACAAGGGCAAGGTGTTCAACACGGATCTGCTCGAGGCCCGCGAGGTTGGCTACCTCCTCGACTGCGCCGAGACGACGGTCGTCGCCGCGCTCGCCCGCAAGGAGAGCCGTGGGGCGCATGCGCGCGAGGACTACCCCGAGCGCGACGACGTCAACTTCCTCCGCCACAGCCTCGGCTACCGTGGACCGCAGGGTCCCGTGATCCGCTACAAGCCGGTGACGATCACCCGGTTCGAGCCGAAGCCGCGAACGTACTGACGAGCCTGGAGCGCCGATGCAGGTCGACCTGAGAATCCTCCGCTACGACCCCGAGCGGGACACGAAGCAGCACTGGGAGTCGTACACGGTCGAATGCGACCCGAAGATGGATCGCGTCCTCGATCTGCTGCACCGCGTCAAGTACGAGTTCGACGGTTCGCTCACGTTCCGCCGGTCGTGCGCGCACGGCGTCTGCGGCTCCGACGCGATGCTCATCAACGGACGCAACCGCCTGGCCTGCAAGATCCGGGTCGAGCAGCTGGGCAAGCGCCGGATCACGGTCGCGCCGCTGCCGGGCCTGCCGATCGTCAAGGACCTCGTCGTCGACATGGACGGCTTCTTCGACTCGTACAGGAGCGTCATGCCGTACCTCGTGGCGGACGGTCCCGTCCCGGAGCGTGAGCGCCTCCAGTCCGCCGACGACCGGCTCCGGTACGACGACACGACGAAATGCATCCTGTGCGGCGCCTGCACGAGCTCGTGCCCGTCGTTCTGGGCCGCGCCGGCGTACGTCGGGCCGGCCGCGATCGTCAACGCGCACCGGTTCATCTTCGATTCCCGCGACGACGCCGCGGACCAGCGCCTCGACATCCTCGCCCAGGAGGATGGAGTCTGGCGGTGCCGGACGATCTTCAACTGCTCCGACGCGTGCCCGCGCGGGATCCACATCACCCAGGCGATCCTCGAGGTCTCCGCCGCCATCGCGGGGCGTCGAGACTGAGCCGGGAGGAGCCGCCCCGCCTCTGGCCGGAGGACGTCGTCGAGCCGCCGGTGTCGGCGGCGCGGACGTCGCCCGGGCCACGTCGCAGCGGTCCGGTGTTCATCGTCCGGACGGACGGCGCGGCGCGCGGGAATCCCGGCCCGGCGTCGCTCGGCGCGGTCCTCATCGACGCGTCGCGCCCCGATGCGCGCGAGTCGCGTGCTCCCGCGGACGCCTCCGTGTCGGAGTACCTCGGGATCCAGACGAACAACGTCGCCGAGTACACGGGCGTGCTCCGGGCGCTCGCGCTCGCCGAGGAGCTCGGCGCGGCAGAGGTCCATCTGCTGCTCGACTCGAAGCTCATCGTCGAGCAGGTCGCGGGGCGGTGGCGGGTGAAGGACGCGAAGCTCATCCCGCTCCACGCGGAGGCGAAGCGGCGGCTCGCGGGATTCGGCCGCTGGACGGCGGCGCATGTGCCACGGGCCCAGAACTCGTCCGCGGATGCGCTCGCGAACGAGGCGATCGACCGAGTCGCGGCCGGCGGCCCACCCGTGGTCATCGTCCGCCCGCCGCGGTAGAACGCGCGTTCGAAACCGTGACACGGCCGGGTCGAGCCGCTAGAATCGGTCCGTCAGCGAGGCGATCGGATGGCCGCGCGGAGGGGTCGGCTTCGGTCGGTCCCGACGTGAGGAAAGTCCGAGCTCCGCAGCGCAGGGTAGCGGGTAACTCCCGTCCGCCGTGAGGCGAGGACCAGTGCCACAGTGACGATGCCGCCGGCCGGCGTGAGCCGGTTTGCGGAGTGAAACGCGGCAAACTCTACCCGGAGCAAGGCCAAATAGGAGGGCGCAACCCGGTTCGCCGGGGGAGAGGTGCGCTGCCCAGCCCTCGGGTCGGCCGCATGAGCCGTCGGGTAACCGCCGGCCTCAGATGGATGGCCATCGCCTCGGTGCCGCGCAGGCGGCGACGGGGTCCAGAACTCGGCTTACAGACCGCCTCGCTGACACTCCCGCCGCGACCGATCGCGCTCAAAGCCGCGTCTTCCTGCGCTCGGCGGCCGGCCGGTCAGTCCTCGTCAGGCCGGAAGATGTGCGCCGCGGTGCAGCTGTTGCAGATCGGGGTGGCCGACTCGAGATCGCCGAGGGGGACCGGGACCCGTCGCTCCGGGTAGAGGCACTCGACGTCGTACAGGCGCTCCGCCGCGGACTCGACATGGATGATCCGGCGGAACGTGCAGCGCCGGATCCGGTGCGGCGCGAGGCGGTAGGCCTCGGGGTCCGGAGTGACGATCGGGACCGGAAGAGCCATGCGGGGTCGCTTGGCCTCGTGCGGGAACGTGCCGTTGGGCCGACACGCGCCGCGGAGACTAGCACTCGTCAATGCCTCGCGGCAACACGCCGAACGTACTAAACTCCCGCGGTCCGGGCACCAGGCCTGAGGAGGGGCAGTGGACGACCGCGTCGGCGACCGCGCGACCGCGCCGGTCAGCCCGCGAGATTCGAACGGTTTCGAGCATCCGGTGGCGCGCGACGACCGCGCCCGGGACCTGCTGCTGCTCGCCGAGCGCGACGCGCTGACCGAGGCGACGAGGGCCTTCGAGACCCCCGAGGACAACGTCCTCGCCCAGGCATCACCGATCGCGACGACGTGCCCGTTCTTTCGGGCCCAGCTGGCCGATGGCACGCTTCGCGCGCCGATCGAGGCGCCGCACGCCGCCAACCGCTGCGCCGCCATCGGCCATCCGGAGCGCCAGTCGCCGCGCCAGCAGAACTTCGTCTGCCTGACCGCGGCCCACACCGACTGCCCGCGGTTCGTCCGCGGCGCGCTGCTGGCCCGGAAGAAGCGCCCGGCGACGAGGCCCGTCACGACCCCGACCCTGTTCGCCATCCTGGTCCTGATCGCGGCGGCGGCCGCGTCATTCGGGTTCGTGCTCGTGCGGGGCGGCCTGACGCTTCCCGGCGGAGCAGACGCGATCGGGCTCGCGGCGGCGTCCGGGACCCCGGCGTCGTCGGCGCCGGCAGCGGCAACAGCGCCAGCGGTTGCCGTCACCCCGGCAACCCCACGGCCGACCGCCGTGGCGACGCCGCAGCCGACCCCCGCGCCGACGGCGTCGACGACGCCGTCAGTGGCGCCAACGCCATCGGCTCCGGTCGATCCCACCGCGACGCCGCAGGCGTCGAGCAGCCGCTACGCGCTTCTCCAGCCCTGTGCGACGAAGCCGGACTGCTACACGTACACCATCCGCCGCGGCGACAACCTCACGAGCATCGCCCGGTACTTCGGCGTCTCGCTCGCGACCGTTCGCGCGCTGAATCCGTGGACGCAGACGTCGGGGATCAGCCCCGGACAGCAGCTGGTGCTCCCGCCGCCGACTCGCTGAGCCGCCGGCCGGCGCGCCGCCGACTCCCGGCGCCCGCGGCGCGTCCTCCGGCCACGGTGCCTGCGTCACTCCGGGGAGTAGACGCCTCCACGATCCGCGGCCCTCGTCGCCGCGACCGGGCCTGCCGCCGGGCCCACGCC
>DASWSI010000235.1:0-2081 GCA_036402715.1 Candidatus Limnocylindrales bacterium | reverse complement strand
CGAACCGGCTGAGCGCGGACCCCGGCACGTCCGTCCTCGTGCTCGAGGCGGGCCGCCCGGACTACCTGTTCGACGTCTTCGTCCACATGCCGGCCGCCCTCACGTTCCCGATCGGGAGCCGGTTCTACGATTGGAAGTACGAGTCGGAGCCGGAGCCGTTCATGAACGGCCGGCGGGTGTACCACGCCCGTGGCCGCATCCTGGGGGGCTCGAGCTCGATCAACGGGATGATCTTCCAGCGTGGCAACCCGCTCGACTACGAGCGCTGGGCGGCTGATCCCGGCATGGCGACGTGGGACTACGCCCACTGCCTTCCCTACTTCAAGCGGATGGAGAACTGCCTCGCTGCCGAGGCCGACGACCCGTTTCGCGGCCACTCGGGTCCACTCGTCCTCGAGCGCGGCCCCGCGACCAATCCACTCTTCGGTGCCTTCTTCCAGGCCGTTCAGGAGGCGGGGCTGTCGCTCACCCCTGACGTCAACGGCTACCGCCAGGAAGGATTCGCGCCGTTTGACCGAAACGTTCACCGCGGCCGGCGCCTGAGCGCCTCGCGGGCCTACCTCCACCCCGTCATGGGACGCCCGAACCTGACGGTGAGGACGGGCGCGTTCGTCACCCGAATCCTGTTCGAGGGGACGCGGGCGGTTGGGGTGGAGTACTCGCAGGGCGGCCGGGCGACGCGCGCCGAGGCCGGCGACGTCGTCCTCGCCGGTGGCGCGATCAACTCACCGCAGCTCCTCCAGCTCTCGGGCGTCGGCGATCCGGCGCTCCTCGAGCCGCTCGGGATCGCACCGGTCGCGGACCTGCCCGGTGTCGGCGAGCACCTCCAGGACCACCTCGAGGTCTACATCCAGTACGGCAGCAAGCAGCCGGTATCGATGCAGCCGTCCGCCGTCCAGAAGTGGCGCCGGCCGTGGATCGGCTTCCAGTGGCTGTTCTTCCGGCGCGGGCCCGGGGCGACGAACCACTTCGAGGGCGGCGGGTTTGCGCGGTCGAACGAGGACGTCGAGTACCCGAACCTGATGTTCCACTTCCTGCCGCTCGCGATCCGGTACGACGGGACGGCGCCGGCGGGCGGCCATGGGTACCAGGTCCACATCGGGCCGATGTACTCCGACTCGCGCGGCTCTGTCCGGATCACGTCGACGGACCCCGCCGTCCACCCGGCGCTTCGGTTCAACTACCTCTCCACCCAGCAGGACCGGCGGGAGTGGGTCGAGGCGATCCGGCTGGCGCGTCGGATCCTCAACCAGCCGGCGTTCGATGCCTACAACGCCGGGGAGCTGTCACCGGGGCCGTCCGTCGACACGGACGAGGAGATCCTCGACTGGGTGGCACGGGACGGGGAGACGGCACTCCACCCGTCGTGCACCGCGCGGATGGGCGTCGACGAGGAGTCCGTCGTCGATCCGCTCACGATGCGGGTCCACGGGCTGGAGGGGTTGCGGGTCGTCGACGCGTCGGTCATGCCGTACGTCACGAACGGCAATATCTACGCGCCGGTGATGATGGTCGCCGAGAAGGCCGCGGACCTGATCCTGGGCGATACGCCGCTCGCCCCTGAACCGGTCGAGTTCTACCGCCACCGCCGCGCGAAGGTCGCGGCGATGCTGGCCGCGAACTCCTGAAGGAGCGGACCGCGCAACGCCCGCCCGGTCGTCCGCGGCTCGGGATCGCGCGGCTCGCGGGACGCGGTGGCGCCGTCGCGGCCGCAGTTACCGGCGGGATCGCGTTCATCGCGTACCTTCGAACGCTCCTGCCGGGGATCGCATTCGGCGACTGGGGCGAGATGCAGGTCCTGCCGACGGTCCTCGGCATCGCCCACCCGACCGGCTATCCGACGTACCTCCTCCTCGGCCACGTCGCCGAGCTGCTTCCGGTCGGAACGGTCGCATTCCGCGCGAACGTCCTGTCCGCCGTGTTCGTCGCGGCGGCGCTCGGTATCGCGGTCCTGATCGCCGTCCGGCTCGGCGTCCGGCCCGTTCTCGCTGCCGCGGCGGCGCTGACGCTCGGCGGCATCGGCACGGTGTGGGCCGCCGCAACCGTCGCCGAGGTCAACCCGCTGCATCTCCTGTTCGCCG
>DASWSI010000234.1:0-7245 GCA_036402715.1 Candidatus Limnocylindrales bacterium | reverse complement strand
TGATCATCGCGAGTCCGTACATCGGTGGTCTCCTTCCTGCCGAGCCGCCGATGACTTCGGTGGCCGCAGAAGAAGGATCGCCCGCGTGATCGGTGCGCCCCACCGTCAAGGGTGGGGAACGGACTACGTCATCTGTCGACTTCGGTGGATCGCGGGTGCGAACGCCGGCGAGGTCAGTCTTCCGTCACGCCGATCCGATGCCGATACGACAGCTCGCCGCCGAGCCACCCGGTCACCAGGAGGATCGAGCCCGTGAGGAGCGACAGCCCGATGCCGAGCGGGACGACATTCCGTTCCGGGTCCGCCCTGCGCGCCGCGAGGCTGACGGCCGCGAGGCCGAGGGCCGCGACGTTCCCGCCGGCGTGCAGCCACGCCTCCTGGTGGCTCCGAACCTGCTCGCGGCCGCTGAAATCCGTGGCACCGAGCGCGCCCGCTGCGAGGCCGGTGGCGATTCCGGTCCCGAGGAGGACCGTCGACGCGCGAGCCCAGAACGGATCGCGGGTCGCGGCGTAGGCAACGTCCGCGGCCAGCGCGAACGTGAACGCCCCGATGGGCAGCGGGACGAGCATCGGGTGGAGCGGGTGACCGGCGATCGCGGCAACGCTCGGGACCGGAGGCTTTCGGACGCCCCTGACGGACGTCTCCGCGGAGCCCGGGAGGGCCCGGGGATCCACGGCGGCGGGAGTGGCGCTCGTGCCGGAGCCGTTCCTCCGCCCCTTCGGCTTCGCGGTCTCGGTCGAGGCGTCGTCCGAGGAATACGTCGACTCCGGATATGTCGACGGGCTCTCCTCGTCCTCCATCGCGCGCGTCGCGACGGTCCGGTCGATGTTCGTCTTCGAGCTGCGCATGACCTACCTCCTGGCCGGCGCGCGAATCTCGCTGGACGGCCGGTCCGGTCCCGACGGTGCGACCGTCGCGGCTGCGCGAACGACACGCCGGGGGAGGGAGGCGTTTCGGTTCCATCGCGGAGGATGGGGCGCCGTGCGCCGCGCGGCGGCGCTCGCCACGCCCCGCTCGCGGCGTTCCGTGCGCCGCGCCACCGTCCGCGGTGTCACCGTCAGCCCGGCAGCGCGCGGTCCTCGTAGACGGGGACGCCCTCAACGAGCGTCACGAGCACGCGCGCATCGCCGATGTGCCCCGCGTTCGGCGCGAGGATGTCGCGGTCGAGGAGGACGAGGTCCGCCGCCTTGCCGACCTCGATCGTGCCGGTCTCGCCGTCGAGATGGTTCACCCAGGCGGATCCGCTGGTGAAGGCGGCGAGGGCGTCCGTCGCGTCGAGCGCCTCCTCCGGCAGGAGCGGTTCGGCCTTGCCGCGGGCACCATCGGCGACGCGCGTGACCGCGACCTCCATCTCGAGCAGCGGGTTCGGCGTCGACACGCTCCAGTCGCTGCCCATCGCGAGCACGGCGCCCGCGCGCCGGAGCGAGCGGAACGGGTACTGCCAGCCGGCGCGCTCCGGGCCGAGAAACGGAATCGTCAGGTTCTCCATCTGGCCGTCGCGGCAGGCCCAGTACGGCTGCGCGTTCGCCGCAACCCCGAGCTGCGCGAAGCGTGGGATATCGGACGGCTGGATGACCTGGATGTGCGAGATGTGATGGCGGCCATCGGTCCAGCCGTTCGCGGCGCGCGCCGCCTCGAACGCGTCGAGCGCCTCGCGGACCGCGCGGTCGCCGATCGCGTGGAAGTGGACCTGGAAGCCTTCGGCGTCGAGGCGCGTGACGTGGCCGCGGAGTCGCACCGGGTCGACGAAGCTGAGGCCGCGGTTCTCCGTCGCGTGGCCGGTGGCGTCCAGATATGGCTCGACCATGGCGCCGGTGAAGTTCTCGAGGACGCCGTCCTGCATGATCTTCACGCTCGTCGCCGCGAACCGGCCGATCGGCCCGCGCGACCGCCACTCCCTGAGCTCCTCGATCTGCTCGTCGCCGCGGTCCCGATCCCACCACAGCGCGCCGACGACCCGCGCCGTCAGCTCGCCGCGCCCCGCGACCGCGGCGTATGTCCGGAGCTCCTCCGCGGTCACGATCGCGTCCTGCCAGGCGGTGATCCCGAGCGAGTGGAGATACGCCTGGGCGACCCGCAGCCCCTCCTCGAGATCCGCCGCGGAGTCGGCCGGCATGTTGCGGCGGACGAGCTCCGTCGCTCCCTCGTGGAGCGTGCCGGTCGGCTCGCCCGCGGCGTCGCGCTCGATCCGACCGTCGCGGGGATCCGCCGTCTCGCGGTTGATGCCGGCGATCTCGAGTGCGCGGCCGTTGACCCAGGCGCCGTGGCCGTCGCGGTTCGTGATGAAGACGGGCCGATCCGGGACGATCGCGTCGAGGTCGGCGCGGTTCGGTGTCCCGCCCGGGAAGTCGTCCATCGCCCAGCCGCTGCCGTCGATCCACTCGCGCTCGGGATGCGCGGCGGCGTACTTGGCGACGATCGCGAGATACGAGTCCCGCCCGCGGGCCTCGTGCAGGTCGCAGCGGCTCCGGGTGAGCCCGCCGCTGATCGGGTGGATGTGCGCATCCTGGAATCCCGGGATCACCATTCCGCCACCGATCTCGACGACGCGCGTCGACCGGCCGATGTGCGCAGCGACGTCCCGCTCGCCGCCGACGGCGATGATTCGCCCGCCACGGACCGCGACCGCGCGACGGCGTGACCGCGCGGCGTCGCCGGTGTGAACGACGCCACCGGTCAGGACGAGGTCGGCTTGAGCGCTGTCGGGCACGGGCGGTCCTCGGTCAGTGGGGCCGACGCGGAGCTCCGGCCCGCGGGCGAGCGGCGCGAGGATCGCAGAGGACACGGCGCAACGTCGCAGGCGGCGCATCGGCCGGGACGCCCCGCCGCCGTGGCGCCCGGGTGCGACGAAGCGCACTACCATCCGCCGATGGCAAGCGTCCACGTCCTCCACGCGGGATACGCCTCCGATCGCGTCGGCAGCTCCGTGACGCTCGTCCGCGACGGGGACGCGCTCATCGTCGCCGACCCCGGGATGGTCGCGGACCGCGCGCTGATCCTCGATCCGCTCACAGCCTTGGGCGTCGCGCCGCAGGCGGTGACCCACGTTTTCCTGTCGCACCACCATCCGGACCACGCGATCAATGTCGCCCTGTTCCCGAACGCCGAGGTTGTCGACTTCTGGGCGCGCTACCGCGGCAACGAGTGGCTCGACCACGATGGCGACGGGTACCGCCTGTCCCCGCACGCCGAGCTCTGGCTGACGCCGGGCCACACGGAGGAGGACGCGACCCTCATCGTCGACGCGGACGGCGGCGTCCACGCCCTGACGCATCTCTGGTGGCGCGGCGACCGAACGCCGGAGGTCGATCCGCTGGCGTGGGACCAGGCGGCGATCGAGCGCGGCCGGGAGCGCGTCCTCGGTGTCGCCGACATCGTCATCCCGGGCCACGGCGAGTCGTTCCGGGTTCGCTAGCCGCCTCGCCTCGCGACGATGTTGAGCCGAACGTAGTCGAGCATCGGCGCCGGCATCCGCTCCGCGACGGTGTGGACGAACGCGGCGCGCTCCTCGACGGGCAGCCTGTCCAGCTGCGGCCGAAGGCACACGGTCTCGAGAAACGATTCGAACGGCTCGCCGGGTTCGAAGGGCGTCGGCTCGTCCGTCAGCCACGTCTCGACGTCGACGAATCCGCTCCGCTCGAGCCGCGCCGCGGTCTCCTCCGCGGTCGCGAAGTAGACGTCTGTCACGTCCGTTCCGAGGCCCCGCAGCACCTCGCCGAGCGTCGCGATGTTGCCCCGCCCGCCGCATTGCGCGACGAGCCGGCCACCGGGCCGAAGGACGGCCGCCAGGTTCGCGAACAACGCGTCGTGGTCGAGGACCCAGTGGAATGTCGCGGTCGAGAGGATGGCGTCGACCGGTCGCTCGATCGGGAGTGGCCGCCCAAGATCCGCGGTGACGAACTCGATCCGGTCGCCGAACCGTTCGAGACGGCGCCGAGCCTCGGCGAGCATCGCCGGCGACGCGTCGACCGCCACGACGGACCCGCGTGGCAGGCGCTCCGCGAGCGCTTCGGTGACGCGGCCCGAGCCGCAACCGGCATCGAGGACTCGCTCGTCGCCGACGAGCGGCAATCGGTCGAGGACCGTGGCGCCCCAGCGAGCCTGCGGATCGGCAATGCGGTCATACGTTCCGGCATTCCAGTCCGTCGCCACGCTCAAAGGATACCGACGACCTGCGCGAAACCCCTAGTCGCGGGTCGCGCCGGTCTGTACGCTCTACCGCATCGGCGCCTGAAGCATTCCGGCGCGACGAGGTGAGGCCCTGACCCGCGTCCGCAAGCGACTGCGGGTCGACGAAGGAGGAGGACTGGTGGCGTTCTTCAACAAGCTCAATGCGGCCGAACGGCTGGCCGCGATCGGCGCCGTCATCGTGATCATCGCGTGGCTCGTGACGCTCGTGGGTGGATACGGACTCGGTGGCAGCTCGATCACGCTCCTCGGCGCGATCGCCGTCCTCGTGATCTATTTCCTCAAGTACTCGCCAACCCAGAACATGACGTGGCCCGCGCCGATCCAGACGATCGTGCTGATCATCAGTGCGATCGCCGCCATCCTTGCGCTCCTCGCGGCCCTGTCGGTGATCGGGCTCCTGGGCGCGTTCGGAGGGGGCCTCGGCCTCTACTTCCTGGGCCTGGTCGCGACGGCAGTCGGTGCCGTGATCATGGTCTGGGGCGCCTGGCAGGACTACCAGGCAATGCCGAAGACCACCCCGCCGTCCAACCCGCCGGTCTGACCGGCTCCGCTCTCGCGATTCCGGACCGGGCGGACGAACCGCCCGGTCCTTCGTTTTCCCGCGGGTGCATCGCGGAGTCAGGTGGCCAACGCCGGCCGCGGCCCCGCGACGCGCGCCGCCAGCGCGCGCAGGCGTATCAGCCCGGCACGGAGTCCGTCGTCGGAGCGCCGGTCGCCGCCTCCCCCGTGGCACGTTCGCGCCCGGCCGGCCGCTCCTCGCGCAGCCCGACGTAGTTCGCCGCGGCACCCGCGACGAGCAGCGCCGCCGACACGAGGGACGCGAGGTGGTAGGCGTCCGTCGACGCTTCACGCGCGGCCAGGGCCAGTGCCGGTGACGTTCCCGCGGGCGGCGGATTGAGCGGCTGAACCGTTCGGCGGATCTCCGCCGATGCCGGATCGATTCCGGCGACGCGCTCGGCGAGCGTCGCGTAGAACGTCCCCGACACGACGATGAAGATCACCGCGGCCACGATCGGCTGCCCGACCCGGCTGATCGCGTTGTTGATCGCGGACGCGAGCCCGGCGTTGCGGGTCGGGACGGACGACATGAGCGTCGACGTCAGCGGCGCGACGACGAGCGAGATCCCGACGCCGAACAGGAGCATCGCGGGCAGGACGTCGACGAGCGTCGATGGCGGCGGAACGAGGGTCGACGGATCGGAGATGAGGGCCTTCCACGGTGCCGAATCGGGCGGGATCCGCGCGAGCCAGAGCAACCCGGCCGCCATCAATAGCGGCCCTGCCGTCAGGAATCGTCGCGGTCCGAGCCGCCCGGCGAGCGCCCCGACCCGCGCCGAGCAGACGGTCAGCAGCACGCCGATCGGCAGCCCGACGGCGCCCGATGCCGTCGCGGTGTAGCCCAGGATCCCCTGCAGGAAGATCGCCTGGAAGCCGATGTTCGCGTAGAGGGCGGCGTAGATGAGCAGCGTCGCGAGGTTGATCGTCGCAAAGCGCCGGATCCGGAACAGCGCCAGCGGCACGAGCGGGTCGCGCCGGCGGGCCATGAGGAACGGGAACGCCACGAGCGCGACGACGCCGATGCCGATCGCGGCGAACGCCAGCGGGTCGTGCCACTGCTTCTCCGACCCGCGGATCGTCCCGAAGCTGATCCCGCCGACCGCGAGCACGGCGACAACCGCACCAAGCCAGTCGAACCGGCCGCTCGCCGACTCGTCCTTCGTCTCCGGCATGTGTCGAATCGTTGCCCAGAGAGCCGGCGCGATGAGCGGGATGTTGATGAGGAACGCAACGCGCCAGCCGACGGTGTCGACGATCGTTCCGCCGACGAACGGCGCGAGCAGCGAGGTCGCGGACGTTGCTGCCGCCCAGATCCCGAACGCGCGGGCACGGGCCGGCCCGTCGAAGAGCGCGGTGATGATCGCAATCGAGCCCGGGACGAGGAGCGCGCCGGCGGCTCCCTGGAGGACGCGGAAGACGGCGAGGAGCTCGAGGGTTGGCGCGGCGCCACAGAGCGCGGACGTCAGCCCGAATCCGGCAAGGCCGATCGCGAAGACGCGGCGACGACCGTAGTAATCCGCGAGCGCGCCGGCGAGGACGAGGAGCGCGGCGAGCGTCGCGAGGTAGCCGCTCGTGACGTACGTCTGCCCCTCGAGCGTCCCGACGAGGGTCGCCGGCAGCTCGCGCCCGATCCGCGGCAGGGCCTGGTTCACGATCGTGCCGTCGAGGAAGACGATCGCGGACCCGAGGATCGCGGCGAGCATGCTCCAGCGCTGGGTCGGCGTCATCGGCGCGTTCGAGTCGGCGGTTCGTTCGGCGCTCATGGGGACGCAGTGTAGGCGGCGTCGAGGGACCGCTTTCGGGGCAGCGGGCCCGTTCCGGGCGCGCGATTAGACTCTCGCCACGATGCCCGGTCTCGTGGCGCTTGTCGGCGCCGGTGAATTCCTCCCCGCCATGGCCGAGTTCGACCTCGGCCTGCTCGCCGCGACCGGCCGGCCGCGACCGCGCGTCGCGCTGCTGCCGACGGCGTCATATCCGGATGGCGAAGCCGCGTTCCAGCGGTGGGCCGCGATGGGCACCGAGCACTTCACCGCGCTCGGCGCGGAGGTCGAGCCCGTTCTCGTGCGCGACCGGGCGGCCGCGGACGACGCCGGAAGCGCGCAGGCCGTCGGCGAGGCGGACCTCGTCTATCTCTCGACCGGACGTCCCGGCTATCTCGGCAAGGTCCTCGACGGCACGGCGGTCGAGCGGGCGCTCGTCGACGCTCACGACCGCGGGATGATCGTTGCGGGCTGCTCGGCCGGCGCGATCGTCCTCGGCGCGCGGCGGTTCGAGTTTCGGCGGAAGTTCCTGCCATGGCCGCTCCGCTGGCGGCCCGGCCTCGGGTTCGTCCCGAATGTCGCCGTCATTCCGAATTACAACGCCTGGCCGGAGCCGCTCGTCGCGCTCATGGCGCTTCAGGCGCCGCGCGGCGGAGCGGTGCTCGGCATCGACGAGGGCACGGCGATCGTCGGGCGCGACGGCGCGTGGCAGGTCCACGGCGACGCCCGGGTCACG
>DASWSI010000233.1:0-2120 GCA_036402715.1 Candidatus Limnocylindrales bacterium | reverse complement strand
CCGGGCCGTCCCGCAGCGGCTTGCGCGTCGTTGTGACAGCACGTATCGAGCCAGGAAATCCGTGGCCGCCTCGTCCGTGAACGGCTCGTACGGCTGGTTCGATCCCACGAGGCCATAGAACCACTGGTGCCCTGTCTCGTGATGGACGAGGTACGGCAGGTTCGCCGTCGCGACCCCGGTCGGCACCCAGATCAGCTGCGGCGATTCCATTCCGTAGCCGCCGGCGGACTGGACCACCTTGAACGTCCGATACGGATACGTCCCGACGAGCGCGGACATCTTCGACAGTGCGGACTTCGCCGCGGACAACATCGTGGACCCGGGTCCGCCGGCGCGATAGAAGACGCGGATCGTCGTCGCGCCGACGACCGCCGATGACGTTCGGTAGTCCGGCGCCGCGGTGATCGTGAAGTCGCGGACGTTCTCGGCGACGAACGTCTGCGTCAGGCCGGATGCGGCGACTCGGTCGCCCGTCGTCGCGAGGACGAGCGGTCGGTCAGTGGTGATCCGGACGCGGACGCTCGGGCTCGTCGGCGTGATGAAGGGATCGCCGTGATTCGGTCGCGTGAACGGGATGCGACGGCTGACCCACGGCAGCCACCGGTACGCGTCGATGACGCTGTTCGTGCGGGTGAACATCCAGTTCGAACCGGCGAGATCCGCGCGAAGGTGCGACGTGTACACGATCCGTGCCTGGACCGTCGCGCCATCGGCCAGGACGCCACCGAGCGGGACCACCAGCGTCTGGTCGTCGACGGTGACCGAAACGGCTTTGCCGGCAACCGAGGCGCCGACGATGTGGATCCCACCGAGCCGCGCGGCGATCGTGTTGAGCTCGATCCGGTCGATCGACGCGCCGGACGCGTTCGTCACGGTCATGACGGAGTCGACCCGCAACAGTCGATCGTCGTAGTGGAGCGTCACCGCGGCGTCGTACGTCACCGACAACGCGTAGCTGGACCGGTTGACCGAACCCGCCGGGAGCGCGGCGACGACGCGCGGCGAAGGTGGCGAGGAAGCGGGGGCGTTCGATGCCGTCGGGCTCGGGCTCACGCTCGGGACAGCGACGGAGGGCGCAGGCGAGGCCGAGGGACTGGTCGGCTGCGGCGTGATCACGGGGGACGTCGTCGGCCGGAGCGCGTCGCGCGTCGGCGCGACGGCGGGCTGCGGAAGCCCCAGCGCGACCGCGACGACGACGGCAACGATGACGCTGCGGGCCGACCGGTACATGGCCTTCAGATGCTACTCGCCGAGGATGGCCTGCCCGACGGCTGATCGCCGGCTCCCGCGCGTATCCTTCGGCCCATGTCCGCCTCGACCGCGCCGGCCGCTCCTACGGACGCCGCTCGCGGCGCGTTCCTCGATGCTGTTCGTGCCACCCTGCCGAACCTCCGCCTGCTGACAGATCCCACGGACCGCGAGTCATACCGCCTGGACGAGACGACGTATCTGACGGCCGGGCTGCCCCTCGCCGTGGCGCTGCCAGAGTCGACCGCGGACGTTTCGGCCCTCGTCAGGCTCGCGTCCGAGCACCGGATCCCGATCGTCCCGCGCGGCGCCGGAACCGGCCTGAGTGGGGGCGCGGCGGGCATCGAGGGCGGCATCACGATCGCGTTCACGAAGATGAACCGGATCCTCGAGCTCGACCGCCCGAACCTCTGTGTCGTCGTTCAACCCGGGATCCTCAACGCGGACCTGAAGCGCGCCGTCGCGGCGGAGGGCCTCTTCTACCCGCCCGATCCCGCGAGCTATGAGATCTGCTCGATCGGCGGGAACCTCGGGACGAACGCCGGCGGCCTCTGCTGCATCAAGTACGGGCAGACGCGGGACAACGTCCTCGGGCTCGAGGTCGTCCTCGCCGACGGAACGGTGATCCGAACCGGCGGCCGCAACGTCAAGGACGTCGCCGGCTATGCGCTGACCCACCTCTTCATCGGCAGCCAGGGGACGCTCGGCCTCATCACCGAGGCGACCCTCCGCCTGCGGCCGGCACCGTCACCGCACTCGACGATGCTCGCCTTCTTCCCGACGCTCGACTCGGCGGGTGACGCGGTGGCCGCGATGGCCGTCGCGGGGATCTCGCTCGTGACGCTCGAGCTGATGGACAAGGCGACGATCGC
>DASWSI010000232.1:0-5605 GCA_036402715.1 Candidatus Limnocylindrales bacterium | reverse complement strand
GCCCACGCCGGTCGACGTCGCGCGGTTGGTCATCGCGGTCCTCGCCGTCCTGGTGGGGATCCTTATCGTCGCCGGGCTGTCCGGCGGACGTCGGCCAACGTCTGCCGCGGCCTGACGTGGCGCGATCTCTCGGCGCCTGGCGCCGCGCCGTCGCGGGCATCTCGCTCGCGGCGGGCGCCGTCGGTGCCGGCGCACTCGCGGCTCAATCGGCCGAATCGAGCGGGCCGCTGACCGTCGAGATCCACATCCGCTACTCGCACTACACGCCGTCGAGCGTCACCGTCCCGCGGGGCCGCCCGGTGACGTTCATCCTCGTGAATGACGACCCGATCGACCACGAATGGATCGTCGGCGATGCCGCGGTCCACGAGCGCCACCGAACCGGCACGGAGCCGTACCACGCGTCGCGCCCGACGGAGGTCTCGATCGACGCCGGAACCACGAAGCGGACGACGATCACCTTCCCGGACGCGACGACGCTGACGTACATCTGCCACCTGCCGGGCCACGAGGCGTACGGGATGGTCGGGACGCTGACGGTGACGACCCGCTGACCGTCCCGAGGCCCCGCAGTGGCAGTGACGGCGGGCGCGCGATCGCCTTGACGCCGCACGCGCCCGGGACGACACTGCGGCCGTCGGATCGCCACTGATCCGCCGCCACGCGCTCCGCCTCCCGTCACGCCCCAAAGCGAGGTGGTGGTTGCACACGGCATGGGCCTGATCGTCCGCGACGCGCGGCTGCATCCCACCGCGGGCACGCGGCCGGAGCCGCTGGACGTCCTCGTCGAGGGCGAACGAATCGAACGGATCGCCCCGCGGGGCGACATCCGGGCGAAGGATCACCTCGAGCTGGACGCGGGCGGTCGGCTGCTCTCCCCGCCCCTCGTCGATCCCCACGTCCACCTCGATGCGGTGCTGACGGTCGGTGAGCCGCGCTACAACGAATCCGGCACGCTCATCGAGGGGATCCAGACGTGGGCGGAGCGGAAGCCCTTCCTGACCCACGAGGACGTCAAGTCGCGAGCGCGCGAGGCGATCCTCTGGGAAGTGGCGCAGGGCACCGGGATGATCCGGAGCCACGTCGACGTCTGCGATCCCTCACTGACCGCGCTGCGCGCGCTGATCGAGCTGCGCGACGAGGTTCGCGACATCGTCGACCTTCGGCTCATCGCGTTTCCGCAGGACGGGATCCTGTCGTTCCCGGACGGCAAGGAGCTGATGCGCGAGGCGATGCGGCTGGGGTGCGACGTCATCGGTGGCATCCCGCACTACGAGTGGACCCGCGAGGACGGTGTCGAGGAGGTGAACTTCCTGTTCGACCTCGCGCGTGAGACCGGCGCCCCGATCGACCTCCACTGCGACGAGACCGATGACGAGCATTCGCGGTTCCTCGAGGTCGTGGCGGCCCGAACCATGCGCGACGGGATGCAGGGCCGCGTCGTCGCCGGTCACACGACCGCGATGGGCTCGTACAACGACGCGTACGCGTTCAAGCTCCTCCAGATCCTTAAGCGCGCCGGCGTCACGATCGTCGCCAACCCGCTCGACAACATCGTGCTGCAGGGCCGCTTCGACACGTATCCGAAGCGCCGCGGGATGACCCGCGTCAAGGAGCTCGATGCCGCGGGCGTGAATGTCGCGTGCGGCCACGACTCGATCATGGACCCGTGGTATCCGCTGGGGCGCGGGTCGATGCTCGACGCGCTCTCGATGCTCGTCCACGTCGCGCAGATGACGGGCCGGGCGGAGCTGTACCGGGCCTGGGAGATGGTGACGATGAACCCGGCGCGAGCCGCCGAGGTTCCCTGGGGGGTGAAGGAGGGACTGCCGGCGAACTTCGTTCTGTTCGACTGCGAGGATGAAGCCGAGGCGATCCGCCTCCGACCCGCAGCCCAATGGGTCGTTCATCGCGGCCGGGTCGTCGGCGAGACGCAGCCGGCGAAAAGCATCGTCCACCACGACGGCACGACGCGAGCCGTGACGTACACGAAGCCGTCGTCCCACCCGGTTACGGAAGGAGTGGAGGCATGACAGCAGGCAGCGTCTCGCGCGAAGGAATGCCCACGCACGAGGGCGACTTCTCGATCGAGGCCCGCGGGTTCGAGCCGATCCCGGAGGACGGCCGCTACGGGTCCGTGGCGCGAATCTTCACCGTCTGGTTCACCCCGAATCTCGTCCCCGCCGCGTTCTTCATCGGGACGCTCGCGGCCGCGGACTTCCTGCAGGTCGGGTTCCTCACGGGCGTCCTCGCGATCATCGCCGGGAACCTCATCGGGTCCGTGCTTGTCGGCGCGCTCGGGACGATGGGCCCGGCGACCGGGATGGCGCAGATGCCGCTCGCCCGGCTCCCGTTCGGGAAGAGCATCGTCGTCCCGGGCTTCCTCAACTGGCTCAGCTGCATCGGCTGGGATGGCGTCAACAACGTCTTCGGTGCCGCCGCCATCACGCTGCTGACCGGGCTGCCGTTCCCGATCTCGCTGCTGATCATCGTCGTCGCCCAGGGCCTGCTCGGCGTGGTCGGCTACGAGGCGATCCACACGTTCGAGAAGTACATGGCGATCGTCCTCGGGATCATGTTCGCCGTGCTGACGGTGTCGATCGTCGGCCAGGCGAGCACCGGCCGCACGGACGGGATGTCCGGGCTCGACGGGATCGGCGCGTTCGTCCTGTTCACGGCCATCGTCGCGAGCTTCGTCATCGCGTGGGCGCTCTACGCATCGGACTACAGCCGCTATCTGCCCGTCGGCGCGTCACGATCGCGGATCTTCTGGTGGACGGTTCTCGGGCTGACCCTCTCCGCGGGCTGGATCGAGATCCTCGGGCTCGCCGTCGCGGACAAGGCTTCCGCCGCCGGCGTCGGAACGATCAACGACATTCTCGGCAAGGGGCTGCTCGGCGCGCTCGCGATGATCGCCATCGCGATCGGAACCGTCGCCGTCAACGCGATGAACGACTACACGGGATCCCTGTCCCTCCAGGCCGCCGGCGTTCGACTGCCGCGCGTCTACTCGGCCGTCGCCGTGGCCGTCCTGGGCTTCCTGTTCGCGCTGTACCTCAACGCCGGCGACCTCCAGGCGAAGTTCGAGAGCTACCTGCTGTTCATCCTCTACTGGGTGACTCCATGGGCCGGCGTCGTGCTCGTCGACTGGGCGCTCCGTGGCCGGCCGCGACGCCTCGACGCGCGCGGGCTCGTGGACTTCGCTCGGCTGCCATCGGGCGGCCTCGCGCTGCTGGCGCTGATCGTGGGCTTCGTCGTGTCGCTGCCCTTCCAGACGTCCGAGTTCGGCGCCCAGATCGCCGAAAAGACCGGGCTGCCGGTGAACGGCCTGGCGGCGAACCTCCACTACGCCGACATCGCGTTCGTCGTCGGGTTCGTCGTCTCGGCGTTGATCTACTTCGTCGGCTCGCGGGCGCGTGCGACGGAGCGCAGCGCGGAGCCCGTCTCCGCGGTCTGATCCTCGATCCTCGTGAAACGGCCCCGGTCACCGACCGGGGCCGTTCGATTCACTCCGGCCGCGGCAGAGCGGGCGGATCGTGGACGACGGGCTCGAGGGGCAGCGCGGCCGTCCATTCGGCGATCTCCCCCGCAGTGGCGATCCATAGCCCCTCCGTGGCTTTCGCCGTCTCGATGAGGCGCCCGAGCTCGCGCGCACGAGACGCTCGCCCCGAGACGAACGGGTGGTTCGTGAGCATGAAGAGACCGCCCTCGTCGACGAGCGCCTCGAGCTCGAGGAGCCAGCGGTCGACAACGTCCCGGGGACTGGCGATGACACCGGAGCCCGTGATCCCCGGCAGGTAGTTGTATGGCTCCCAGTCGTCGAGGCTCCAATGGCCGGGCAGCTCGACGATCGACGGGGCGCCGGGCGCCGGCGACGACGCCAGCCGATACGGATGGTCCGCGTCCATGAGCCCCGCGTCGTACAGGAATCCGTGCCGGGCGAGCAGATCCGGCAGCCAGTACGCCGCCTCCCAGCTCGGCGCGCGGTAGCCGACCGGGCGGATCCCGGCAACGGCATCGAGCGCCTCGAGCCCGCGGACGATGCGCCGCTCCTCCGTGGCTTCGTCAGGCGCGCTGCGGGCTCCCTCGTGCAGGTAGCCGTGATGCGCGATCTCGTGACCCGCGTCGCGGATCGACCGCACGACGGCCGGCCACCGCTCCGCGGAGTAGCCCGGAACGAAGAACGTCGCGCGAACGGCAAGACGATCGAGCAGCCGAAGCAGCCGCGGGACGCCTGTCCGCGGGCCGTACGCCTGGTGGGTCATGACGTCGAGCCACCCGGCGGCTTCGGGGTGATCGGCGAGGATCGCGCTCTCGGCGTCGAGATCGAACGTGAAGCACGCGGCGGCGCGAGCGCCGTCGGGCCATCGAAATCCGGGTGGCAGCGGTACGGACATCGGCGGAGCGTATGACCCGGCGCCCGCCCCGGCAACCCGGCGTGCCGCGGGCTACGATCGCTCCCCTGCTGGAGGAACGATGCGCGCCGCCGTCATCGAACGCCCCGGAACGCCGGTCACGATCGAGGACCTCGTCCTCGACGAGCCTCGGCGCGGCGAAGTTCGCGTCCGGATGCTCGCCTCCGGCGTCTGCCACTCGGATCTCCACGTCCGCGATGGGGACTGGGAACGGCCGGGCCCGATCGTGCTCGGTCACGAGGGCGCCGGGATCGTCGAGGCCGTCGGCGCGGGTGTCGAGACGCCGGGCGTGGGTGACCTCGTCGCGTTGACGTGGTACGCACCGTGCCTCCGCTGCGCCGCGTGCCAGACGGGCCGGCAGTGGGCCTGTTCCGGGTCGCCATCCGTCAACCACCGGATGGCGGACGGCACGACGCGGATCCATCGGAACGACGGCGCGGAGGTGCTCGCGTACCTGTCGATCGGTACGTTCGCGGAGGCGCAGATCGTCCCGGCGGAGGCCGCAATCCCGATGCCCGCGGGTACGCCGCCCGAGGTCGCGGCGCTCATCGGGTGCTGCGTGTCGACCGGCGTGGGAGCGGTCACGAAGACGGCTTCGGTCGAGGCGGGGTCGTCCGTCGTCGTGTTCGGGCTCGGTGGCGTGGGACTGTCCGTCGTCATGGGCGCGGCGCTCGCGAATGCGTCGCGGATCGTGGCGGTCGATCGGGTCCAGGCGAAGCTCGATCTCGCCCGCGAGCTCGGCGCGACGGATGGTGTCATCGCCGGCGATCGCGATGCGACGCTCACCGCGATCCGCGACGCGACGGGCGGCGGTCCCGACTATGCATTCGAGGCGATCGGCCTGCCGGCGACGATCGAGCAGGCGATCGAGGTGCTTCCGGTCGGCGGCACGGCGGTGCTGGTCGGCCTCACGCCGTTCGGCGTGCGTGCGTCGTTCGACGTGTTCCCGTTCGTCGACGGCAGCCGGAGGATTCTTGGCTCGAACTACGGACTCGCCGTCGCGGCCGTCGACTTCCCGCGCTACGCCGAGCTGCACCTTGCTGGCCGCCTGCCGATCGACCGGCTCGTCGATCGCCGCATCGGGCTCGACGGAATCGAGAACGCGTTCGACCGCATGCGCCGTGGCGAGGGCGTCCGGTCCGTCGTGATGTTCGGGGGCTACGCAGGCGGCTCCGGCTTCTCGATCGGTG
>DASWSI010000231.1:0-2320 GCA_036402715.1 Candidatus Limnocylindrales bacterium | reverse complement strand
CGATCCCGGGCAACGAGGAATACGTCAGCCGCACGATCGACAACCTGTTCAAGGCCGGCGCGAACGTCTTCTACCACACGATCAAGCGCGCCCACGTGTCCGGCCACGGCAGCCAGGAAGAGCTGAAGCTGATGCTCGGCCTGACGAAGCCGAAGCACTTCATCCCGATCCACGGCGAGTTCCGGATGCAGGTCCAGCACGGCCGTCTCGCGATCGAGACAGGCGTCCTGCCGGAGAACGTGTTCATCATCGAGAACGGGATGCCGATTGAGATCCTGCCGGACGGCTCCGCGCGACGCGGCGTACCGGTCCCGGCGGGATATGTCTTCGTCGACGGCCTGTCCGTCGGGGAGGTCGGGGAGATCGTCCTCCGCGACCGCCGCTCGCTTGCGAACGACGGCATGTTCATGGTCGTCGTCACGATCGACAAGCAGACAGGCAACGTCGTCGGGCGGCCGGAGATCATCACTCGCGGCTTCGTTCACCTCAACGAGCGCGATCCGCTCATGGAGGGCGCCGTCGACCGGATCGTTGCCTCGATCGAGAATCCCGGCGATCACATCAGCGAGATCGCCCTGCTGAAGAGCCAGATCAAGGACGGCGTGTCGCGCTATCTCTACGAGCAGACGAAGCGCCGGCCGATGGTCTTCCCGGTCGTCGTCGAGGTCTAGCGAGTGGCGACCCGCCGCCGCGCCCCCGCCCGCCGCTCCTCCCGCCGCAAGCGGAGCTCGTTCACGTTCCCGACCTGGAACGTCCCGCCGGAGGTCGCGCGGTCGCTCGTCGGCATCACGCTGCTCGTCCTCGGCGCGGTGACGCTGATCATGGTGTTCCTCCCCGCCGAGCAGGGGACGCTCACGGACTGGGCCCGGACGTCCGTCATCCCGTTCTTCGGTGCGGCGCGCTTCCTGCTCCCCATCGTCCTGATCGTCGCCGGCGCCTACGTCGAGTGGAGTGGCCGCGTCTCCGAGGGCTGGCAGATCCGGCTCGTCGCCGGCGGTGCGTCGTATTTCGCCTTCCTGGGTGTCCTCGAGTTCCTCCCGATCGTCAAGGGCGGCGGGAGGATCGGGACGTTCCTCGCGGACGTTCTCGGCGCCCTCGTGACGCGTCCCGGCGCGTTCGTCCTGCTCATCGGGCTCATGGTCGCCGCGGCGACGATCGCCGTCGAACGGCCGCTCCGCGTCCTGCTGTCGCCCGTGACGCGGATGGCGCGTGGGGTCGGCGGCGTGCTCTCGACGCAACCGGCTGTCGAGGATGACGACGAGGTTCCGGGGCGTCCCGTGGCCGCGGAGCCCGCGGCGGCCGCCGTCGGTCCGGGTCGGATCGCGAAGCTTGCTGCCGCCGTGACGGGATCGCAGACGGGAATCTGGAACAGCGACGCGGCATCGTCCCAGGAGCCGATCCCGACCGCCGTCCCGAACACGGGCCCGACCTCGGCGACGTTCGCGCCCGCGCGACTCGGTGGCGCGGGAGCCGCGACCCTGGTGGCCGATCCGGTCCGCGTCGCTCGCGCACCGGACGACGTCACGGTTGCCGGCGACTCGCCGCCGACGATCGAGCGGATCGAGTACATCCTCCCGCCGCTCGGGCTGCTCGACGACATCCCGATCCCGACCGAGCCCGGCGGCGCGGAGATCCTCCACCAGCGGAACGAGGAGATCATCGTCCGCAAGCTCGCGGGCTTCAACATCCCGGCGAAGATCGTCGCCCGCAACGCGGGCCCGGTCGTGACCCAGTACGAGGTCCAGCCGGCGCCGGACATCAAGGTCTCCCGGATCGAGGCGCTCCAGGACGACCTCGCGATGGCGCTCGCGGCGCGGTCGCTCCGGATCGAGGCACCGATCCCCGGCAAGAGCGCGGTTGGGATCGAGATCCCGAACAAGGACTTCAACATCGTCGCCCTCCGCCGGATCCTCGAGGAGGTCGACGTTGCGGCGGGCGGATCGAAGCTGACCTTCGCGCTCGGTCGTGACGTCGCCGGCAAGGCACAGGCCGTCGACCTCGCGAAGATGCCGCACCTGCTCATCGCCGGAGCGACCGGATCGGGCAAGAGCGTCATGGTGAATGCGCTGATCACGAGCCTGCTCTGCGAGGCCACGCCGGACGACGTGCGGATGATCCTCATGGACCTCAAGCGCGTCGAGCTCGCGTCGTACAACGGGCTGCCGCACCTTCTCGTCCCGGTCATCACGGAGCCGGAGCGCGCCAAGGCGGCGCTGAAGTGGGCCGTCAACGAGATGGAGGGGCGCTACCGGCGCTTCGCCGGGGCGACGGCGCGGAACATCAAGGGCTACAACGAGACGCGGGCGGATCCTGAGGATCG
>DASWSI010000230.1:0-6391 GCA_036402715.1 Candidatus Limnocylindrales bacterium | reverse complement strand
CGGGGGAGCCGCCGCACCAGGGCAAGGCGCTGTCGTACAACAACGTCCTCGACGCATCGGCGGCAGCGGGGCTGGCGCGCGCCCTCCGCGGCGCTGCCTGCGTCATCGTCAAGCACACGAACCCGTGCGGCGCGGCGGAACGGGGGACGCTCATCGAGGCGTGGGAAGCCGCGCTGGCCGGCGATCCCGTGTCGGCCTTCGGCGGCGTCGTCGGGCTGACGCGACCCGTTGACCGGGCGGTCGCGACCGCGCTCACTTCGATCTTCCTCGAGGTCGTGGTCGCTCCCGGGTTCGACGACGACGCGCGCGGCATCCTCGCGGCGAAGGCGAACCTTCGCCTCATCGTCGACGCGTCGCTCGGCGCCGACGACGCGCCTTCCTGGCCGAGCGCGACCGGGTCGATCCGGACCGCCGGCGGTGCCGTCCTCGTCACGACCGCGGACACGAGACCGGACGACCCCGCATCGTGGGCCCTCCTGACGCGCCGCGCCCCCTCCGACGCGGAGCGAGCGGACCTCGACCTTGCCTGGCGGCTCGTGCGCGGCGTGACATCGAACGCCATCGTCCTCGTTCGCGACGGCCGCCTCATCGGGCTCGGTTCGGGGCAGACGAGCCGCGTCGATGCCGCTCGGCAGGCCGTCGACAAGGCCCGCGCGCTCGCCGGCGAGGACGCGTTGCGCGGCGCGGCATGCGCGTCGGACGCGTTCTATCCCTTCCCGGATGCCGTCGAGGTCTGCGTCGAGGCCGGCGTCACCGCGTTCGTCCAGCCCGGCGGTTCGGTTCGGGACGGAGAGATCATCTCCCTCGCCGACCGGGCCGGCGCCGCGATGCTCATCACGGGGACGCGTCACTTCCGCCACTGAGAGCCGGTACGGCACCGGAGTCCGCGTCCGGCCGATCGGCGTATCGTCGGCTGAAGGTGCTTCAGCCGACAGCTCCGCTCAGCCCGCGCCGCCGCCGGCGGTCGCCGATCGCGCTCGTCGTGGCGGGCTGGGTCGCGGCGCTCGGGCTCGTCATCGCGTTCGCCGTGATCGCGCCCGCGCGACAGGACGCACCGCCGCCCACGTCGCCGGCGACCGCCGCGCCGTCGGCGGCGCGTTCGGTGACCCCGTCCCCCTCGGCGCCGACGACGCTCGCCGATGCCCTCGCCGATCCCTTTGCCCCGCCGCCCGGCACCGCCCGCGTGTACCCCGTCGTCTACGGACCGATGGGGATCGCACTCGGGCTCGAGTCGGTGTGGGTCGTGACCGCGAAGGATCTGCGGCTGCGCCGGATCAATCCGAACGACGACCAGGAGATGGCCGTGATCGACCTTCCGTTCGTCACCGCGGCTCCGCGGCCCGGGACCACGCCGCTCGCGACCGCCTCGGACGAGACCGCGTTTTCGACGGTCGGCGCGGGGACGTCGCTTGAAGGCTCGGGGATCGTGCCGGGCGTCGCTGTAGCCGGCGGGAGCGTGTGGGTGTTCGGGGTCCCGCAGCCCGATGCGATCATCCAAATCGACCCGGGGACGAACGCCGTCGTGCGAACGCTTCGATTGTCGTGGCCCGTGACCGGGGTCGTGTCAGGACCCAGTGGGACTTGGGTGACGACCGACCATGGCGTCATCATCTCGATCGACACGGCGCGCGGCCGCGTCGGCCGGGCGATCACCGTCGGCGCCGGTCGCGTCGCGGCAGCGGCCGGAATGGATGCGACGTGGGTCTCGTCGGGCAGTGGCCGAACGCTCCGGATCGACGCCACTGGCCGCGTGACGGCGCGGATCGTCGCGGGCGGCGGACCGATCGCGATTGCTGACGGCTCGGTCTGGATCGCGGCGCGCGGATTCCTGACGCAGGTCGACGAGCACACGGGCAACGTCGTCGCCCGCGAGGAGATCGGGACGTCCGGCGACGCCGCGCTCGTCAGGCGGCTTCCGTCGATCGGGCTGACCGATTATCGGGCCCGGGACTCGCTCGTCGCTCCGCGTGGCTCCTCCGTGGCGGAGACCGCGACGACGATCTGGCTCTGCCGCCCGGAGCGCGGCGAGGTATGGCGGCTTGTTCCCCAGCCGTGATCGATCCGACCGCGCCTGCACGTGTTGCCGGGCGCCGACCTTGACCGGCCGCGATGGCGTCACGCATCATCGCCCGGTGAACCGCATCGGGAGCTTCATGGCGATGCTCGGGCGGCCCCGCTCCGCGCGGACCTGACCGCAGGTCCCGCGCCGGCGGCCGGCCGCCGCATCCCGGCTCGCGCCAGGCGCGCGCCCCGTCCGCCACGCTCCGTCGACCGCGAGGAACCCCGATGCCCGAGCGCCCCCGCTACTACCTGACGACCGCCATCGCCTACCCGAACAACCGCCCCGGCCTCCACACGCTGTACGAGGTCATCGGCGCTGACGCGATCGCCCGCTGGCACCGGATGAAGGGCGACGAGACGCGGTTTCTCACCGGCACGGACGAACACTCGGTCAACATCGCGACGCGCGCGAAGGAGCTGGGACGCGACACGCGTGGATTCGTCGACGAGATCGTCGAGCTGTTCAAGGCCGCCGAAGCGAGACTCTCGATCACCGCGGACCGCTTCATTCGGACGACCGATCCGGACCACGCCCGCGCCTCGCAGGAGATGGTGCGCCGGGCGTATGCGAACGGCGACATCTATCTCGGCTCGTACGAGGGCTGGTACTGCCCGAACGAGGGCTTCAAGGCACCGAGCGACCTGATCGAGGACGCCTCCGGCTTCCATTGCCCGAACCATCCCGGGGTCGAGCTCGAGTGGCTGACCGAGCGGAACTGGTTCTTCCGCTTGTCGGCCTATGGCGATCGCCTCGTCCGCTATTACGAGGAGCACCCGGACTGGGTGGAGCCCGAGTACCGCCGCAACGAGATGCTGTCGTTCATCCGCCAGGGCCTCGAGGACATCTCGATCAGCCGCGAGACGTTCAGCTGGGGAATTCCCTTCCCGATCGGGAAGGACGGCAAGACGTCGCAGCGCGACGACGGCTCGTGGGATCCGGCTGCCAGCGTCATCTACGTCTGGTTCGACGCGCTCATCAACTACATCACGGGCGCCGGCTTTCCGGACGATCCCGCAGAGTTCGCGAAGTGGTGGCCGGCCGATCTGCACGTCATCGGCAAGGACATCAACCGCTTCCATACGGTGATCTGGCCGGCGATGCTCATGAGCGCCGGGATCGAGCTGCCGCGCAAGGTCTGGGTCCACGGCTGGCTGCTCGCGGCCGGCGGCGACCGGATGAGCAAGAGTCGCGGCAACATGCTCGACCCGAACGACGTCGTCGCGGCGCTCGGGGCGGACGGCGCGCGGTATGTCTCGCTCCGGGAGGTGCCGTTCGATCGCGACGCCGAGGTCTCGTGGGACTCCTTCGTCCGCCGCTACAACGCCGATCTCGCGAACGACTTCGGCAACCTCGTCAACCGAACCGTCTCGATGGCCAACCGGTATCTGGGCGGCGAGCGCCCGGCACCGCGCGCGGCGACCGAATCGGCGTTCGCCGAGGGATGGGGGCGCACGATCGTCACCTTCGCGGACCGGATCGAGCGGTGCCTGCTCCACGAGGCGCTGGCGGAGCTGTGGGGGTTCGTCGGCGGGGCGAACAAGCTCGTCGACGCCGAGCAGCCGTGGGTCCTCGCCAAGGCCGCCAACGGCGGCGACGACGATGCCCGCGAGCGGCTTCGCGGCGTCCTCGGGGATCTCATCGAGGCCTGCCGGCTCATCGGGCTGGCCGCGGCGCCGTTCATCCCGAACACCGCGCCGAGGGTGCTCGCCCAGCTCGGCTACGCGTACCCGTACGGCGCCGACGGCAACGGCGGGCCGCCGGTTCTCGCCGAGCTCGCGTGGGCCGCGCACCGCGCCGAGCCCGGTCGACTGACAGCGCCCGAGCCGCTGTTCCCGCGCCTCGACGTCGAAGCCGCCGAAGCGTAGGCGCGGAGCCGGGTGCGACTCGTCGACAGCCACTGCCATCTCCAGGCCGATCCGTTCGACGTGGACCTCGACCTCGTGATCGGTGGCGCCCGGGTCGCCGGCGTCGAGCGGATCCTCGTTCCGGGCTGGGATCCCGAGAGCTGCTCCGGCGCCCTTCGTGTCGTCGACCGGTACCCGTGGCTCGACGCGGCCGTCGGCGTACATCCGCATGACGCGGCGAACGTCGACGAGTCGGCGTGGTCGCAGATCGTGAAGCTGGCGAGCGACGAGCGCGTTGTCGCGGTGGGGGAGACGGGCCTCGACTTCGACCGGGTCTTCTCGCCGATCGCGGCGCAGCTCGAGAACCTTCGCCGCAACCTGCGGCTCGCGCTCGACGTCGGGAAGCCGGCGATCCTCCACTGCCGCTCCGCCGCGAGTCGCCGCGATGCCCAGGACGCGCTCGTCGCCGAGCTCGTCGAGGCAGGGGTCGGCGGCGCCACTGCCCGGGCGTCGTTTGGTGGGCGGCCACCCGCGGTCATCCACTCCTACTCCGGGCCGCCGGATTTCGGTGCGCGGGTCCTCGACATGGGCCTCGCGATCAGCTTCTCCGGGCTGGTCTTTCGCGCCGGCGAGGAGTCGTCGGCGGAAGTCGCCGCCTTGGTGCCCGGCGATCGGCTCCTCGTCGAGACCGATTCGCCGTTCCTCTCACCGCCCGGTGCGCCCAGGCGCCGGAACGAGCCGGAGTGGGTGGCGGTTACCGCGGCCTGGGTCGCGGACCGGCGGAACGAGGAGCGCGACGGCCTGGGCGCGGGCCTCGTGGCCGCGTACGACGCCATCTTCCCGCGCCCGGGACGGCCGGCATGAGCGAGGCCGTCCGCGTCGTCGTGATCCTCCTGATCCTCGTCGCGTTCCTCGCCTCACGGCCGCTCGAGATCTGGCTGTGGCGCACGGGGCGGATCCCGGACCGGATCGCGGCGCTCCTCCTCGTCGGCCGGCTGCCGCTCTTCGTCGCGGTCATTGCGCTCGTCAGCACGGCGTCGTGGCCGGCCGCGCTCTTCGCCGTTGCCGTGGCCGCGCTCGCCCCGTTCCTGCTGTACCGCCGGACGCTCCGATTCCTCGACGACGAGGCGGCCCGGCGGGGCCTTCGGGACCGCCGCAGACCTTGACACCGGTCCGCGCCGCACGCTAGAGTTATTAGCACTCACACAACGAGAGTGCTAGCGGGCACAACGTCGATCCGGAGAGGGCCTGAGCGGCCGGAGGACACGGATCGCCCACCGCGACGCGCTCTGCCAACAGCCGCGAGCGCCACGGCACCGCCGGTCGACGCGCGCGACCCCAGACGAGACGGACGGGAGACCGCCGTCACAGGAGGTATGCACCTTGGCGACTGCTACTGCCACGAAGCCAGGCTCCCAGGCGACGAAGAAGCTTCGCCCGCTCGGCGACCGCGTCATCGTCAAGCCGACGGCGCGCGAGGAGATGACGAAGTCGGGCATCGTCCTGCCGGACACCGCGAAAGAGAAGCCCCAGGAGGGAACGATCCTCGCTGTCGGCCCCGGGCGGATCCTCGACGACGGCAAGCGCGAGCAGGTCGACCTCAAGGAGGGCCAGAAGGTCCTCTACGCGAAGTACGCCGGCACGGAGTTCAAGATCGACGACGAGGAGCTCCTGATCGTCGGGTTCAAGGACGTCCTCGCGGTCGTCGAGAGCTGATTTCCCCGACTCTTCCGGTCGATGCGCTCCGCGGAGCGCGCTCGGACGTCGGAGAGCGAGAACTGATCCACGGCAGAGGTTGCCGACCCACACGTTCCTGGAGGGACAACCACATTGGCTAAGCAGCTCATCTTCGACGAGACCGCTCGTCGTTCACTCAAGCGCGGCATTGACCGCCTCGCGGACGCGGTCAAGGTGACGATCGGGCCGAAGGGCCGGAACGTCGTCCTCGACAAGAAGTTCGGCTCGCCGACCATCACCAACGACGGCGTCACGATCGCTCGCGACATCGAGCTCGACGACCCGTTCGAGAACATGGGCGCGCAGCTCCTCAAGGAGGTCGCCACCAAGACGGACGACGTTGCCGGCGACGGCACGACGACCGCGGTCGTCCTCGGCCAGGCGATGGTCTCCGAGGGCCTCCGTGTCGTGACCGCCGGCGCGAATCCGATGGGCGTCAAGCGTGGCATCGAGAAGGCCGTCGAGGCCATCGTCGCCGAGCTCGAGGCGCACAAGGTGGACGTCGACAGCCGCGAGCAGATCGCCGCAGTCGCCGCGATCAGCGCCGCGGATCCGGAAGTCGGCGAGATCATCGCCGAGGTGATGGACAAGGTCGGCAAGGACGGCGTCATCACCGTCGAGGAGGGCCAGTCGCTCGGCCTCGAGAAGGAATACACGGAAGGGATGCAGTTCGACCGCGGCTACATCTCGCCGTACTTCGTCACCAACCCCGATCGGATGGAGGCGGTTCTCGAGAACCCGCTCATCC
>DASWSI010000229.1:0-10575 GCA_036402715.1 Candidatus Limnocylindrales bacterium | reverse complement strand
AGAAGCGCGTCACGGATCGCCGGCTCGGTCGCCACAAGCTCCCGGAAGCGATCGCGCGGGAGAACGAGTGTGTCCGTCGGCTCGAGCGCGGCCGCCGTGGCCGAGCGGGGCGCGCCGTCGAGGAGCGCGAGCTCGCCGAAGAAGTCGCCCGGCCGCAGCGTCGCGATGATCGCCTCGTCCCCGCCCTCGGACGGCAGGGAGATCTTCACCGCGCCCGACATGACGATGAAGAGCGCGTCGCCGGGGTCGCCGAGGTGGAAGATGACCTCGCTCCGCCGAAATCGGCGCGTCCGCATCCCACGCCCGATGCTCTCGAGATCCGCCGGCGCGAGACCGGCGAACAGCGGCACGATCGCGAGCGCGGCCGCGAGCGAGTGATGGTCGACCATCGGGCCATCCTACCGCCCGCTCAGCGGCTCTCCCCGGACCGTCGCGCGCCGGATTTGGCCGGCGGACGCGCGCGCCCCGCTCGCCGCGTGACGGCGCCGACGGCCGCGTCTGCGGCCTTGCGCCAGGCGGTTGCGCGCGGATCGCCGACCGGGACGAGCCCCGCGGCCGTCCGCCAGAACTCCGCGGCCTCCGCCGTCGCGCCGAGAGCGAGCGCGTCGCGCGCCGCCTGCTCGAGGAGCGGCAGGGCCGCATCGACGTCGCCGGCCGCGGTCCGATGCCGCGCGACACGTCCGATCCCGATCCCCGGCTGGCCGTCGAGGAGGTCGGCGAGCCGGCCGTGAAGGGCTCGCCGCCGCGACGTCAGCAACCCGGCGTACGCGGCCTCGCGGATGAGCGGATGGGCGAAGCCCCACGAGCCGCGCGCTCTGAGGCGGACGACGAGCGCGGCATCGACAAGCGCGTCGAAGGTCGTGGTGCCCGGTGATCGCCCGAGAAGCTCCGTGACGAGCTCCGCGGAGAACGTCGACCCGATGACGGACGCGACCCGGATGACGTCGCGCGGCGCCGGCGAGAGCGCGTCGATCCGTGCCCCGAGCAGCGCCCGGAGCGTGACGGGCAGCGACGCCGGCCGGTCCGGCCGGACGAGCTTCATTCGGCCGTCGCGGAGCGCGAGCGACCCATCGTCGAGCAGCGCCCGGACGGTCTCGCCGACGAACAGCGGATTGCCGCGCGTCCGGGCGTGGAGATCCCGCGACTCGGCCGTCGCGAGCGCGGTTCCGGCGACCCCGGCAGCGAGCTCGGCCGTTTCCGTGGCCGTCAGGCCCCGGAGGTCCAGCCGCATGACGTCGTCCGTGCCGAGCCACGCGGGCAGCGTCGTGGGGCGCGTCGCGAACACCACGACGAAGGGCAGCCCGGGCGTCAGCGCGACGAGCTCCTCGAGCGTCGGCAGGCTCGAGCGGTCCGTCCAGTGGAAGTCGTCGATCACGATGACGCGCGGCCCGAGGAGCTCGGCCAATCGAACGCAGTAGCGGCGGGCCGCCTCGACGATGGTGAGCGCGACCTCCGCCGGGTCGGTCGGCGCGAGCGGAGCCTCCGCTTCCCAGCCGCTGAACTCCGCCTCCCGGGCAATCGCCGCGATCGCGCCCGCAATTCGTCGCATCGCCGTGGGGTCGAGGTCCTCGCTGAACATCAGGCGCCGCGCCGTCGCGCCCGAGTCACCGCCCTCATCGTCCGCAACGGCCTGTGCGAACTGGCGGACGAAGCGGTACGGCTCGCCGGTGGCGTACGACGCGTTCTCGACCCAGGTCCAGCGGAACGCCGCGGCGCGGGCATCGTCCTCGAGATCGGCGAGGAGGCGCGACTTCCCGATCCCCGCGTCACCAACGATGACGGCAACGCGGCCGAGGCCGGTCGCCCGGCACACGTCGAGCATCGACCGCAGGCGGGCGCGAGCGTCCAGCCGCCCGACGAGGCGGCGGCTCCCCGGCGCGAACGGCTCCGCGGCGCCGTTGCGGAGCGCGTGGACGCGGATCGGACCCGGATGCCCGCGGACGCGGCGTGTTCCGCGGTCATCCGCGACGAGCCGGCCGCGGGACGCCCGGAGCGTCGCATCGTCGACGAGGATCTCGCCCGGGCCGGCGAGACCCTGGATCCGGGCCGCGATCGCCACCGCCGGCCCGGTGAGCGCCACGTCAGCCGAGCCGGCGATCCCCCGCGGCGCCGCGACGACTTCACCGGTCGCGATGCCGATCCGGACCGCAAGGGGCTCCTCCCCGTCGACCTCGAGCGAGGCAAGAGAGGCGCGGATCGCGAGGGCGCACAGCGCGGCGCGCAGCGCATCGTCATCGTGCGCGGCCGGGTGCCCGAACACCGCGAAGATGGCATCGCCGATGAACTTCTCGCGCGTGCCACCGAACCTGACGACCGCCGTGTCCATCGCCGCGAGGGCGGCGTCGACACGGCGCTTGACGTCCTCGGCGTCGTTCTCGGCGAGCATCCGAACGTAGTTCACGAGGTCCGCGAACAAGGCGGTCACGACCCGCCGGTCGCCCGGCGCTGCCGTGACCGCGACGTCGTGGGGCGCGGCGGGCATCGCCGGCGCATCCGGCACGAGCCGGGCTCCGCACTGCTGGCAGAAGCGCGCCGCGGGATCGCAGACCGCGCCGCAGGCCGCGCATGTCACGGCACCGGGACCTCCCTGCGACTCGGCCGACCGCGTACGCCGGTCAGCCGGAGTCTACGCGGCGACTCCGGGCCGCAGCCGTCAGGAGATGGTCAGGACAGGCTGGCGATCGCCGGCTGCCGCGCGGACGCTCATGCGCGCGGCGACGATCTGCGCAAGCGTCGTAAGGGCCGCTGCCGCAGGACCCGGCTCGCGCTGGGCGACGGCCGGCACGCCAACGTCGCCGCCCTGGCGAACCGTCACGTCGAGCGGGATCCCGCCGAGGAACTCGATCCCGTGCTCCTTGGCGAACCGCTCGCCACCGCCTCGGCCGAAGATCTCCGTCACCTCGCCGCAGTGCGAGCAGACGAAGCCCGTCATGTTCTCGACGACGCCGATGACCGGGACGCTCATCCGCTTGAGCATCGCGAGCGCCTTCGTGACGTCCGCGAGCGCGACCTCCTGCGGCGTCGTCACAAGGACCGTGCCGCTGATCGGAACGGCCTGGGCGAGGGTCAGCTGGGCGTCGGACGTGCCCGGCGGCAGGTCGATGACGAGATAGTCGAGATCGCCCCACTCGACGTCCCGGAGGAACTGCTGGATCGCGCCCCCGATGAGCGGGCCGCGCCAGACGATCGGCTGGCCCTCGGGGACGAAGAACTGGATCGAGATCACCTTCACGCCGTGGCGCTCGAGCGGCGTGATCTTGTTGTTGGCGCTCGCCTTCGGCTGGCCCTCGACGCCCATCATGATCGGGATGTTCGGCCCCGTGATGTCCGCATCGAGGAGGCCGACGGACGCGCCGGACTGGGCGAGCGCAACGGCCAGGTTCACGCTGACGGTGCTCTTGCCGACACCGCCCTTGCCCGATGCCACGGCGATGATGTTCTTGACCCCCGGGACGAGCTGCTGCGGCTGAGCGGGCGATGCGCGGCGGACGGTGGCCCCCCACGCGATCTGGATGGCCGACACGCCGAGCGGCAGCAGGACCTCGCGGACGTTCGCCTCGATCTCGTCCTTGAGCGGACAGGCCGGCGTCGTGAGCTCGATCGTGAACGCGACGTCCGCGCCGTCGATCTGGAGATCGCGAATCATGTTCCGGGTGACGAGGTCGCCCCCCAGCTCCGGCTCCTGGACCTGGCGGAGCGCGTCGTAGATCGTGGCTTCGGTGATCGCGGTCATGCGGTTCGGGATTCCTTCCGGGGTCGTGCGCGTTCTGACGGTCGGCGCGTCGATATCGTAGTCCGAATTCCGGAATTCCCTCCCGTCGCGGCGCCTGCTGGGCGGATGGGGCGCTCGCCGGCGAGCACGGCGTCGGCGCGCGGAGGAGCACCGGGTCGTCGCTACGTCTCGGCGCGGGCTCGCCGCACCCCCTGATCGCCGTCGGCGCCAATGCGAAGTCCGAAGGCTTCGGCCCGGATCGGGTGCGAGATTCGCACTCGAAACTGGTGAAATGGCGCTGGAGTCGTCGCCTTGACAGCCCCCCACGCTGATCCTATGGTTCCGGAACCCCGTGCGCTGCGCCGCCGGGTTCGCGCTGCCGTCGCGACGCGCGTCAATTCTCCGGGGAACGCGGCGTCCGCCAGGACGCAGGAGTGGGACCGAACTTGCCCGCCGCCGCTGTCCGCCTTGCCGACGTCGTCAAGCGATTCGGTGACGTCGCAGCCGTCGACGGCGTCGACCTCGAGGTGCCGGACGGGCAGTTCTTCAGCCTGCTCGGGCCGTCGGGCTGCGGCAAGACCACGACCCTTCGGATGATCGGCGGGTTCGAGCAGCCGACGTCGGGGCTGATCGAGCTCCAGGGCGCGGACGTCACGTGGCTTCCGCCGTACCGCCGGAACGTCAACACCGTCTTCCAGAACTATGCGCTGTTCCCTCATCTGACGATCTTCGAGAACGTCGCCTTCGGTCTCCGGCGGAAGGGCGTCGGCGCCGCGGACATCAAGTCGCGCGTGACCGAGATGCTCCGGCTGGTCGAGCTGCCGGGCTACGAGCGGCGCCGTCCGAACCAGATCAGCGGTGGCCAGGCGCAGCGCGTCGCGCTTGCCCGCGCGCTCATCAACCGGCCGGCCGTCCTCCTCCTCGACGAACCGCTGGGTGCCCTCGACCTCAAGCTGCGGAAGCAGATGCAGCTCGAGCTCAAGCGGATCCAGCAGGAGGTCGGGATCACGTTCATCTACGTGACCCACGACCAGGAGGAGGCGATGACGATGTCCGATCGGATCGCCGTCATGAACCGCGGCCGGTTCGAGCAGCTCGGCGACCCCGAGTCGCTGTACGAGCGGCCGGCGACACGGTTCGTCGCGGGCTTCCTCGGAATCAGCAATCTCCTTGCCGGCAGCATCGAGGATCGGACGGGCGGGTACGCCGTGGTCCGGCTTCCGGACGACACCCGTGTCCGCGTCCCCCGCGCCCTCGCGGACGGTGCCGCGGATGTCGAGGTCGGCGTCAGGCCGGAGAAGATCCGGATGGGGTCGGTGGACGAATCGCGGAACGACCAGAACGCCATCGTCGGGACGGTTCGCGATGCGTCATACCTCGGCGTCTCGACCCAGTACATCGTCGAAGCCGCGGGCGGCCAGCGGCTCATGGTCTACGAGCAGAACGTGGAGCGGACCGTCCACGGCTCGCTCCACCGCCCCGGCGAGGAAGTTCGCCTGACGTGGTCTCCGGACCACACCTTCGTGATCGCGGCGGGTTCGGAGCCCGCTCCCGCCACCACGGCATGACCCGTCACCCGAACCGGCGCGGTTCGAACGAGGAGGAGATCGAGTGAGCGACAACGACCGCGGACTGTTCGACCGGCGGGTCGATCGTCGCCGCTTCCTTCAGGGCTCGGCGCTCGCCGGGTTCAGCGCGTTCCTCGCGGCCTGCGGCGCGAAGGGCACCGCGAGCAGCGCATCGCCGAGCGCGGCGGCATCCGCCTCGACGGCCGCGCCGGCGAGCGCATCGGCGGTCGCGAGCGCGTCCGCCTCGGTTGCTCCGTCGGCGCCTTCGGGCCCGATCGGCGGCGCCCTGAACTTCGCCAACTGGATCGGCTACATCGACATCTCGGCGGACGGCAGCAAGTACCCGTCGCTCGAGGCCTTCACGAAGGCGACGAAGGTCAAGGTCAACTACCAGGAATCGATCGACGACAACGAGAAGTTCTTCACGAGCGACCTCCAGGGGCCGCTCACCCAGGGTCTCCCGACGGCGTGGGACATCATCGTCGTCACGGACTGGATGGTCGCCCGCCTCGTCCGCCTCGGCTGGCTCGAGGCGATCGACAAGGGCGTGACGCCGAACTTCCCGGCCAACCTCCAGCCGCAGTACCAGGGCCGCAGCTTCGATCCGCAGACACAGTTCGCCGCGCCGTGGCAGTCCGGGATGACGGGCATCGGCTTCGACCAGAAGAAGACCGGCAAGCTCGACTCGCTGGCCGTCTTCTGGGACACGAAGTACAAGGGCAAGCTGACCTACCTGACCGAGATGCGCGACACGGCGGGGCTCGCGGCGATCAAGCTCGGCTTCGACCCGGCCACGATCACGAAGGACCAGTTCGATCAGGCGCTGGCGCAGATCGACACCGCCGTCAAGGCAAAGCTCGTCCGCCAGCTGACCGGCAACTCGTACGTCGACGTCATGGCATCCGGCGACGCGATCGTCGCGATGGCGTGGTCAGGCGACGTTCTGGGCCTCCTCGTGCCGGACCAGAAGAAGGACCAGGACTTCCAGTTCGTCGTCGCCAAGGAAGGCGGCATGCTCTGGACGGACAACATGTGCATGCCGAAGGGCGTGAAGAACAAGGCCCAGGCGCAGGCGTTCATCAACTTCTACTACGACCCGAAGATCGCGGCCCAGGTGGAGGCGTACGTGAACTACGTCTGTCCGGTCAAGGGCGCTGCGGACGAGCTCAAGAAGAGCAATCCCGACGTCGCCAACAACCCGCTGATCTTCCCGCCGGACGACGTCGTCGCCCGGCTCCACCAGTTCCGCGCGCTCGATGCCACGGAGGAGAAGGACTGGGGGGCGGCATTCAGCAAGGTGATCGGCCTCTGATCCGGACGCGAACCCGGAGAGCGCGCGTGGTGCGAGGCGTCTGATGGGCAGGTTCCACCTGTCGCGGTCGAGCGCGCCGTATCTGCTGCTCCTGCCTGGCCTCGCGTGGCTCCTCATCTTCTATGTCTACCCCGCGGTCCAGATGTTCCTCGTCTCGCTGTGGACGGGGAACGTCCAGGACGGCTATGCGCTGACGTTCAACTGGGGCATCTACCCGGCGGCGTTCGCGGAGTACTGGCCGTGGATCCTGCGATCGATCGAGTACGGCGGGCTCGCCACGGTTCTCGCGTTCCTGCTGGGCTACCCGCTCGCCTACACGATCGCGTTCCGCGGCGGCGCGTACAAGAACGTCCTGCTGTTCCTCGTCATCGCACCGTTCTTCACGAGCTTCCTGCTCCGCACGATCTCGTGGAAGATCATCCTCGCGGACAGCGGCATCGTCCTGGGTCCGCTCAAGGCCGCGGGGCTGCTGCCCGATGACTTCCGGGTCCTCGCCACGCCCGCGGCCGTCGTCGCGGGGATCACTTACAACTTCCTGCCGTTCATGACGCTGCCGCTCTACGTCGCGCTCGAGAAGGTCGACAAGCGGCTCATCGAGGCCGCGGAGGACCTCTACGCCGGACCGTGGCGGCCGGGCGGGACGATCGCCGGCGGAGCGATCGGTGGCGCCGTCGCGGGCCTCGTCTCGCTGACGCTGTCGGCGCCACCACTGGTGCCGATCCTCGCCGGGGCGGCGATCGGTGCCGTCATCGGCTCGTTCCTCATCGGCCAGGCGTTCCTCCGCGTGACGCTGCCGTTGTCGCTGCCCGGAATCTTTGCCGGGTCGCTCCTCACGTTCATTCCCGCCGTCGGCGACTTCATCAACGCCGAGCTGCTGGGCGATCCGGGTTCGGCGATGATCGGCAACGTCATCCAGGCGCGGTTCCTGAAGATCGCCGACTACCCGACGGCCTCGGCGCTGTCGTTCATCCTCATGGCGGCGATCCTCATCGGCGTCCTCTTCTATGCCCGTCTCATCGGCACCGAAGAGCTCACCGGCGGGGCGATCTGATGGCGTCCGTCGGGGCGACGGCCGTCGTTCGCAACCGCGGCGCCCGAATGCGATTCGGCAGCCGCGCGGCGAAATGGCTGCTGCCGCTCTACACGATCGGCGTGACGCTCTACCTGATCCTCCCGGTCGCGGTGATGATCGCGTTCAGCTTCAACGACCCGACGGGCCGATCGAACCTCGTCTTCCGGTCGTTCTCGTTCGACGCGTGGCTCAATCCGCTGGGCCGCCCGGGCCTCGGCGATGCCGTCGCGAACAGCCTGATCGTCGCGGTCTCGTCGACGATCGTCGCGACGATCCTCGGGACGCTCATCGCGCTCGCACTCGTCCGGTACGGCTTTCGCGGCCGATCGACGACGAACATGCTCATCTTCCTGCCGATGTCGACGCCGGAGATCGTCCTCGGCTCGTCGCTGCTGACGATGTTCATCGCCACCACGCAGCTCGGGTTCGTCCCGGAGGGACTCCTCTACCCGCTCAACATCCGGACCATCTTCATCGCCCACGTGATGTTCAACATCAGCTACGTCGTCGTGACCGTGAAGGCACGACTCGCCGGGTTCCCCCGCCATCTCGAGGAAGCGGCGATGGACCTCGGCGCAAACGAGTGGGTGACGTTCTGGAAGGTGACGTTCCCGCTCATCCTGCCGGGCGTCGTCGCCGCCGCGCTCCTCGCGTTCAGCCTGTCGATCGACGACTACGTCATCACCAGCTTCACCGCCGGCCCCGGAACGTCGACGTTCCCGCTCTTCATCTATGGCGCCCAGCTGCGAGGCATCCCGGTGCAGGTCAACGTCATCGGAACGATCATCTTCCTGTCGGCGGTGACCCTCGTCATCCTGACCACGCTCTGGCAGCGTCGGCTTGCGGCGCGCGACTTCGCTCCAATCGAGGTGATCGAGTCATGACCGAGCTCGCGGCGCGTCCGGACCTCCCCACGGATGTCGTTCCGGCGGTCTGGAGCCGGATCACGAACCTTCGCGTCGACCGGGGCGAGGGGTCGTGGCTCGTCACGACGGACGGCGAGCGCTACCTCGACTACTCGTCCGGGATCGGCGTGACGAACACCGGACATGCACATCCGCGGGTCGTCGCCGCGATCCAGGCGCAGGCGGCGAAGCTCCTCCACGGGCAGCAGAACATCGTCTTCCACGAGCCCGGCCTCCGGCTGTACGAGCGGCTGTCGCATGTCCTGCCGGGCGAAGGGTGGGGTGCGTTCCTCTCGAACTCCGGCGCGGAGGCGATCGAGGCCGCGGTCAAGCTGGCGCGGGTTGCGACCGGGCGGCCGGTCCTCATCGCGTTTCGCGGCGGCTTCCACGGCCGGACGGCGCAGACGATGGCCCTCACGAGCGCCAAGGACGTCTACCGCGCGGCGTTCGAGCCGCTCCCCGGCTCCGTGTACCACACGCCGTTCCCCTACTGCTACCGCGCCTCCGGTGGGCCGCATGCGCCGGACGCCGGCTGCACGTGTGACTGGGAGGCCCAGCTCGACCTCCTCTTCCACCAGATGGTCGATCCACAGCGGGTCGCCGCGATTGTGGTCGAGCCCGTCCTCGGCGAGGGCGGCTACGTCGTTCCGCCGCCGACGTTCCTGCCGCGACTTCGGGAGATCTGCACGCGCAACGGCATTCTCCTCATCGCCGACGAGGTCCAGACGGGTTTCGGGCGGACCGGCGAGATGTTCGCCGTCGAGCATGCTCGGGTCGAACCGGACATCGTCGTCATCGCCAAGGGGGTCGCGTCCGGGCTCCCACTGTCCGGGATCCTCGCCAAGCGGTCGCTGCTCGACAAGTTCCCGCCCGGGACGCACGGCGGGACGTACGGCGGCAACGTTGTCTCGTGTGCCGCCGCGAACGCCACGCTTGACGTCATCGAGGAGGAAGGGCTCGTCGCGAACTCGCGCGAGCGCGGCGCGCAGCTCGTCGAGGGCCTCCGCGAGATCGCCCCCGGACACCCCGCCATGGGCGATGTGCGCGGCCTGGGGTGCATGGTGGCGGTCGAGCTCGTGAAGCCCGGCGAGGGCGACGGCCGCGTCCCGGACGCGGCATTGACGAAGCGAGTCCTCGCGGAGGCGCTGAAGCGCAATCTGATCGTCCTGTCCGCGGGCAGCTACGCGAACGTCGTCCGGATCATTCCGCCGCTCGTGACGACGGCTGATGAGGTGAAGCTGGCGATCCGGACACTCGCTGACAGCATCGACGCCGCCGGCGGGTGACGTGGCGGAGCTGCCAAATCCGGTGACCGCCGCACTCGAGCGGTTCGCGGCCCGACTCGACCGGTTGCGCGTCGAGGACCTCCCGCTGTACGCCACCCGGCCGCTCGACGCGGGGGCGCACCGTGCAGCGGTCGTTGCCGCCGCGACGGTTGCGCGCGAGATCGATCGGACGGCGGCCATCCAGCGCGCGACGTCGACGGCGGCGGACTGGGTCAACGTGCTGTACAGCCGGCAGCAGAACTACCCCGAATGGGTCGGGGCAACGTGGGGCCGGGCCACCGGAACGGCCGAGGACCGCGTCGACATCGCGCGGTCGCTCGGCGAGGCGATCACCGCGATCGCGCTCGGTGATGTCCTCGATGCCGCGGCGACCGATGAGCTCCTCGGCGGATGGTCCGCGCTCGCGACGTAGCGCCGCCGGCGGAGATCGTCGTCGTCCCCGCGACGCCCGATCGCTGGCCGGATGTCGTCACCGTACTCGGCGGCAACGGCGACCGCGGCTGCTGGTGCCAGTCGCCGCGCGGCCGCGCCACCGGGTATGGGAAGGCGGAGCCAGGCGCGCGACGCGCGGCATTGCAGTCGCAGCTCACCGAAGCCCCACCTCCCGGGATGCTCGCGTACGTCGACGGCGTGGTCGCCGGCTGGTGCGGCTTTGGTCCACGGCCGAGCCTTCCGCGGCTCGAGCGGTCGCGGACGATCCCGAAGATCGACGACCTGCCG
>DASWSI010000228.1:0-5052 GCA_036402715.1 Candidatus Limnocylindrales bacterium | reverse complement strand
GCTCAACAAGCCAACCATCGACGAGCGCGACAACTGCGCGCCGTTCCTCGTCCGGGAGCTGGCGATCCTCGATCGCGTCCGAGTCATCGTCCCGCTCGGGCAGTACGGCTGGGATGCCGCGCTGCGCTCGCTCGCGGCGCTCGGCCATCCCGCGCGGCCGAAGCCGAGGTTCGGGCACGGAGCGGAGGCGCGGGTGGGGCCGTATGCGCTCGTCGCCTCGTTTCACCCGAGCCAGCAGAACACGTTCACCGGCCGCCTCGACGACGACATGATCAACGCCGTGATGCGCCGCGCGAAGGAGCTTGCCGCGGACTGAGCGGCGGCGCTCCGGCGCGCCACCCCGCTACCGGGTACAGCAGCCCTGGACCAGGAGCCCCGCCGCCGACGTGATGGCGAGCGCCATTACGACGAGCGCGACGCCGATGAGGACGATGAACGCTGCCCACTGCCGGGCTCGCGCCGTCATCGCGGCGCCGCCGCCGACCGCCACCGCTCGACGTATCGGTCGACGCGCTCGAAGACGACGCCGTCGAGGCTCTTTGCCAGCTCGATGAACCGCTCGAGGACGCGGACGCGGTGGCCTCGGCCGATGCACTCGGGGTGCATCGTGAGCATCACGAGGCCACCGGGCTCGTGCTCCCAGGCCCAGCGCAGCTCCTCCGTCCAGATCTCGAGGACCTTCGACGGCGAGGCGAGGCCGTCCCGCGACGGTCCCGGCTCGAACTGCGGCCAGTCGTCCATCGCCCAGTAGACCGGCACCTCGACCATCTCGCTCTCCCGGCCCCAGCGCGTCCCGTCCGCGACGGAATGCCGGTCGCCGTGTCGGACGCGATAGAGGTGCGCGTCCCCGGCCATGAGCGATGAGTCGTACGTGAACCCGGCGGCCTCGGCCAGCTCGAGGGTCTCCGGCGCGAGCGACCAGTACGGCGCGCGGAACCCCGCGACCGCCGCGCCACCCGCCTTGCCGACGGCCTCGCGCGATCGCTCGAGGATCGCCCGCTGCTCGTCGCGCTTCAGCTCCGCGAAGTCCTCGTGGTACCAGCCGTGGCAGGCGAGCTCGTGGCCACCGGCGACGACGGCAGCCGTGCTGTCGGGGAACGTCACCAGCGTGTGTCCCGGGATGAACCACGTGCTCGGGATTGCCTCGCGCGCGAGCAGCTCGAGCAGCCGCGGGGCGCCGACGAGCGGTCCGAACTCGCCGTGCGATATCCGAACCGGCGGGTCGTTGCGCCGGACGCTGTCCGAGATCGAGTCGTGATCGAATGTCAGCGCAACCGTCAGTCGCGGCATCGTGGACGCACCAGCCACCGAATCCTCCTCCGGACGTGGCCACCGATCCTACCCGGCTGCGGCCTCGCGAGCCGGGCTGCCGCTACCATTCGAGCGACATGGCTACCGAGCGGGACTACTACGTGGTGCTCGGCGTCGAGCGGACGGCGACCGAGGCCCAGATCAAGCGCGCCTACCGCAAGCTCGCCCAGCAGTGGCACCCGGACGTCAACAAGGAACCGGGCGCGGAGGACCGCTTCAAGGAGATCAGCGAGGCATACCAGGTCCTCTCGGACGCCGAGCGCCGCCAGCGCTACGACACGTTCGGGCGGGCCGGGCTCGGCGGCGATGCGGGCGCCGGATTCAACGCCGGCTTCGGTGGCTTCGGTGACATCTTCGACGCGTTCTTCGGTGGTGCGACGGCTGGCGCGCGGCGCGGGCGGCCCCTCGCCGGCTCCGACCTCCGCTACGACCTCCGGATCTCGTTCGAGGAGGCGGTCCGCGGGACGGAGAAGGAGATCGAGTTCCCGGTCCTCGAGCGCTGCGAGACCTGCGATGGCTCCGGTGCGAAGCCCGGGACGACGCCGATCACCTGCCCGCAGTGCAACGGCCGGGGCGAGGTCCGGAGCGTCCGCCAGACGATGCTCGGCCAGATGGTCAACGTCACGGCGTGCCCCCGATGCCACGGCGACGGCCGAATCGTCGAGGATCCGTGCGACCAGTGCCGGGGCGAGGGCCGGGTCGAGCGGACGAAGCGTCTGCGAGTGACGATCCCGCCGGGGATCGACGAGGGCCACCAGATTCGCCTCTCGAACGAGGGCGAGGCTGGGCCCCGCGGCGGGCCGGCGGGGAGCCTGTACGTGGCCGTCCACGTCACGCCGCACCCGGCGCTGAAGCGCGAGGGCACGGAGCTGATCTACGAGGCCGACGTCTCGATCGTCCAGGCCGCGCTCGGGACGCGGATCACCGTCCCCACGGTCGACGGCGACGAGGAGGTCGAGATCAAGCCGGGGACCCAGCCCGGAACGGAGGTCAAGCTCCGAGGCCGCGGCGTGCCGCACGTCCGTCGCGCGGCGTCGCGCGGCGACCTCCACGTCTTCGTCAATGTCGTCGTCCCGACGAGGCTGTCGAAGCGGCAGCGGGAGCTCCTCGAGCGGCTGGCCGAGGAATCCGGCGACGTCGTGTCCGAGAACCCCGGCGGCATCCTCGACCGGGTCCGCGACGCGCTTGGGTGACGGCCGCCGCCGCGGTGCGGCCGCAGGCGGGCCGGCAACGGCGACGGATGCGTGGCTCGAGATCTCGGTCACGGCGGACGTCGAGGCCGTCGAGGCGGTGAGCGAGATCCTCGGTCGCGTCGCGGCCGGAGGGACGAGCGTCGAGCCGGCAATCGATCTCGTCGACGAGGGGCTCGGCGCGCGCGTCGACACGAGCCGGCCGGCGATCGTGCGGGCGTATCTGCCGGCGCGTGATCCGGCGGCCGTCGAGCGTGCCGTCGCCGAGACGGCCGAGGCGCTCGGTCACCTCCAGGCCTTCGGGCTTCGGCCGATCGGCGACGTCACCACCCGAATCGTTCACGAGGCCGATTGGGCGACGGCGTGGAAGGCGCACTTCCCGGTGCTACGGATCGGGCAGCGCGTCGTCATCCGGCCCACCTGGCGCCGCCATCGGACGATGCCGGGCGACGTCGTCCTCGCGCTCGACCCGGGGATGGCGTTCGGGACGGGGCTCCACCCGACGACGCGGCTCTGCCTCGAGGCGCTGGAGACGCTGGCCGGGGAGGGCAGGGTCGAGGGAAGGCGGATCCTCGACGTCGGGTGCGGCTCCGGGATCCTCGCGATCGCGGCGGCGCGGTTCGGGGCGGGGCACGTCCTCGGGATCGATACGGACCCGATCGCCATCGAGGCAACGATGGCGAACGCGCGTCGGAACGCGGTCGCGCGGCGTGTCCGCGCCGAGCACCACGCGCTGCCGAGTGGCCAAGCCGACCGATTCGATGTCGTCCTCGCGAACCTCATCGCATCGCTCCTCGTGGGGCTTGCGACGGAGCTTCGCGCGGAGCTTCGACCCGGCGGGACGATCCTCGCGTCCGGGATCTTCGTCGACCGGGAGGCGGACGTCCGGACGGCGTTCGCGGCGGCCGGGCTCGACGTGACACGCCGGTGGGCAGAGGGCGACTGGGTCGCGCTCGAGGCGATCGCGGCGGCCTGACGCGCCGGCGATTCGGGCGCCCCGACCTACAATCGGCGTCCGATGCCGACGACGCTCCTCCCGCCGATCCTCGCCACGCACATCGTGCTGGCGATCGCGCTGTTCCTTCCCTCGATCCTGCTGCCGTTCGCCCTCCGCGCACGCCGCGCGACGACCGATTCCCCGAGCCGGTTCGTGCGGTTCCTCGTCGGGATGCAGACGCGCGGGACGCTCATCGTGGGTTTCGGGCTCGCGCTCACCGGCGTCGCGCTGCTCGCGATTCTCGGCACCCAGCTGCTCGCCCAGCCGTGGCTCCTCGTCGCCCTCGGCATCTATGCGGCGAATCTCGTTCTCGCGTTCTTCGTCCAGCGGCCGAGCCTTCGGCGTCTCGTCGGCGTCCGGGCCGCGGGCGATGATCGCGTCTGGATCGCTCGCGCCAGACGACAGCGCTACGTGTCGTATGCGATGGCCGGGCTCGTCGGCACGATCGGATTTCTCATGAGCACGAAGCCGAAGCTGTGGTGACCGACGCCGGCGGGCGCTCGCCGCGGAAGGCGCAAGCGGGATGCCTGTTCTGCCGAATCGTCGCGGGTGAGGTCCCCGCGACGAAGCTTCACGACGCCGCGGGCGTGGTGGCGATCCGCGACATCAACCCCGTTGCCCCGACCCACATCCTTGTGCTGCCGACGGAGCACATCGCGTCCGCGGCGGATCTCACGGCCGCGGATGCGGACCTCCTGGGCTCACTGTTCGCGGCCGCGGCCGAGCTGGCCCGCGGCGAAGGCCTCGCGGCGAACGGCTACCGGATCGTGACGAACATCGGCCGCGACGCCGGCCAGAGCGTCGACCACCTCCATTTCCATCTCCTCGGCGGCAGGCGGTTCGATTGGCCGCCGGGCTGAGGCTCCCGGCAGGTCGGTGGGCGGCCGGTCTGCTCGTCGCGGTCGTCGTTGCAACCGGGGCGTGCGCGGGCAGTGGAGCCGGCAACGGCGGCGCCGACGCGTCGCAGACCTCCGGGCCCTCCGGGGCGACCGCGGCGGTCGCTCAGACACGCGCCGCGATCGCGCAGGCGCTCGGACAGCGAAGCCTCCAGCTGGCCGATGCCAAGGTCCCGTACCGCCCGCCGGAGCCTCCCGTCATCGCGGCCGCACCCCGGTCGATCTACCAGGTGGTGCTGCCCGCGGACCCGAACCACGGCTTCATCGCGGTCTACGAGTTCCCGGACGCCGCGGCGGCGGCGGCTGCCGGCCACGACCTCGCGAGCTATGTCGGGAGCGGCCCGGGCCGGGTGGAGTTCCAGCTCGACGCCCGGTTCGTCATCCGCCAGCTCGGGACGACCCTCGTCTTCTACGACTGGTCGCCCGCGAACTCGCCCGATCCCCGGACTGCGGAAATCCAGCCCGCGCTCGAAACCGTCGGAACGCCGATCGAGGTGCCGCGCTAGCGGACGACTCCGGCGGGCGTTGCGCCGGTCCTCGCGCCCGCCGCGGCCCACGCCTGGACCGGGTCGCGCCGGATCTTCAGCGTATGCGTCCGGGGGAAGTCCTCGTCCGGCCACCGCCGCCACGCCACGACGCGCTGATGCGGTCCGAGGAC
>DASWSI010000227.1:0-10645 GCA_036402715.1 Candidatus Limnocylindrales bacterium | reverse complement strand
CGGCACGGCGAGCTGGAACCGCGCCTCGCGTCCATACGACCTCGACGACGCGAAGGGCGTGATCGAGCTGCTCGCAAGGGTCCTCGGGTTCGCGCCGCCGGTGTTCGTGCCGGAACGTGGCGAGCCGCTCTTTCACCCGGGGCGGACGGCGCGCGCGGAGGCGTCGGACGTTGACGGTCGGGTGGTGCTTCGGGGGATCGTCGGTCAGCTGCATCCCGACCTCCTCGATCAGTGGGAGGTCCGCGCACCGAGTGTCGTCGTCGCGGAGCTCGCGATCGCGGGGCTGGGCGGCGGATCCATCGCCGCGGTGCGCGCTGCCGCCCCGAGCCGCCAGCCCGCCGTCGCCCGGGACCTTGCCGTGATCGTCGCCGAGGCCACGCCCGCCGGCCGGATCGCGGCGGTTATCCGGGAATCGGGTGGCGACCTCCTCCGATCGGTCGATCTCTTCGACATCTACCGGGGCGCGCCGCTCCACGCCACCGAGAAGAGCGTCGGCCACCGGCTGACGTTCCAGGCGGCGGAGCGGACGCTGACCGAGGCGGAGGTCGATCAGGCCGTTTCGGTCGTCGCGGCGGCCCTGACGCGCGAGCTGGGTGCACGTCTCCGGACCTGACCGAACCGCCCTTCAGGGCCCGAATCACCCACCTCCGTCGGGACCTTCGGATTGCTGGACACGAGGTCCCTCGCTGCTACGTTCGACCGGCCATGGAAGGCCCGCGCGGCCGTGCCGCGTGCTCGGCGCCCAGGCGTAACGAGGGACCACGATGAACGTTGCCCAGTTCCTGCGGTCGGTCAACACGTTCGACCTGCTGATCGTCCTCGTGATGTTCGCGATGTTCATCCTGGGATTCATCCAGGGAAGCATCCGCCGGGTGCTCGGGATCGCATCGATCCTGTTCTCGTTCTTCCTCGCCGCGAACCTGCGGGAGCCGCTCGGGAACTTCCTCGTCGCCAACTGGACCCAGTTCCCCGGCCCGTACGCCGTCATGCTCGGGTTCGGGACCGTCTTCCTCGCATCGGTCCTCGCGTTCTCCCTCGTGATCCAGACCTTCTACACGAAGATGCCGCTGTTCCCGAAGTGGACGATCATCGACGAGCTCCTCGGCGGCCTGCTCGGCGTCGTCCAGGGCGCGATCCTGCTCGGGGCGTTCATCATCATCCTCGACAGTTACTTCCAGGTCCCCGGTGCGTCGGCGCGCGAAGGGGAGCTGCCCCTTCTCCGCGAGATGTTCGTTGCGTACAACCAGTCGGGGACCGGCGTCCTCTTCCGCGAATCGCTCGTCCCCGCGTTCCTCGCGATCACGGGGCCGCTCGTCCCCGCCGCGCTCCGCGCCTTCTTCCCCGGCCGGACCGCCTGACGGGCTGACCGTCGCGGACCGCGCGATCCTCGCCGGTCCGACGCTCGCCGCCGCGGAGGCGCTGCTCGGCGCGTACCTCGTCCGGGACACGACCGAAGGCCGACGGATCGGCCGAATCGTCGAGCTCGAGGCGTACATCGGCGCGGCCGACCTCGCATCCCACGCCCGCTTCGGCAGGACGTCCCGCAACGCCGTCATGTTCGGGCCGCCGGGAATGGCCTACGTGTACCTTGTCTACGGGATGTACGACTGCCTGAACATCGTGACGGAGGGCGACGGCGTGGCCGCCGCGCTCCTCGTCCGGGCGGTCGAGCCGGTCGCCGGGCTCGATGCGATGCGCGATGCCCGGCTCGCCTGGACAGGGGCGCGGCGCCGGATCGACAGGGATCGGCTGGCTGCCGAGCGCGAGCGCCTCGCGCGGGTGAACGACGGTCGGTTGGCCAGCGGACCCGGACTCGTGGCGGCGGCCTTCTCCATCGACCGGTCGCTCACGGGTACGGACCTGTGCGATCCGCGGTCGAGCCTGCGGATCGAGGTCGCGGGGGGTGACGTACCTCCGGCGGTCGTCCGTGGTCCGCGGGTCGGCGTCTCGTACGCGGGCGAGGAATGGGCCGGCCGGCCGTGGCGGTTCGCCGTCCGGGGCAGCGCGTCCGTGTCGCCGCCGCCCCTCCCCGGCTGATGGACGGCCGCTCCCTCATCCTCCTCGAGTTCCCGCAGGTCCGCGCGAGGCTGGCGGACCTGACCTCGTTTCCGCCGAGCCGTCGGCTTGCGGAGGCGCTCGAGCCGGAGGCTGATCGCGTCCTCGTGACCCGCGGCCTGGACGAGACGGACCAGGCTCGCTCGCTCGCGATCGAGCGACCGGGGGTCGGCGTGGGGTCGTCGCACGATATCGGGCCCTGGATCGAGCGCGCCGTCCGCGGCGGCCGGCTCGAGCCGGCGCAGTTCCTCGAGATCGCCGAGACGCTGGAGGCGACAGCGCGCCTCGCCACGGCACTCACGGCCGATCGCCGGCCCCTGCTTCGCGAGCTCGGGCGCGAGCTGCACCCGCTGCCGGCGCTCCGGAGCACGCTCGCCCGCAGCTTCGATCCCGTCGGCGAGCTCCTCGACACCGCTTCGCCGCGCCTCGGATCGCTGCGCGCCGCCGTCCGGATCGCGTACGACCGGCTCCGCCGGCGGCTCGACTCGCTCGTCGGAGCGGAGCTCGGCGGCGCCCTCCAGGAGCCGATCGTGACGCTCCGCAACGGCCGCTATGTGGTGCCGGTGAAGGCGGAGGCACGGTCGCGGGTCAAGGGAATCGTTCACGACGCGTCAGGCAGCGGCCAGACCCTGTTCATCGAACCGCTCGTGGCGGTCGAGCTCGGGAACGCGTGGCGGGAAGCCCTGGCCGCGGAGGACGAGGAGGTCGCCCGGATCCTCGACGAGCTGTCCGCGCTCGTCGGGGCGAACGCGGACCCGCTCCGCGAGACGCTCTCCGCGCTGGCCCGATTCGACCTGTGGGCCGCCAAGGCGCAGCTCGCCGCGGAGATGGACGGCGTCCGCGCTCAGACCTCGGACGAGGCCGTGGTCGTCCTCCTCGGTGCGCGCCACCCGGGCCTCACCGGGCGAGTCGTGCCGATCGACATCCGGCTCGGCGACGGGTACACCGCGCTGCTCGTGACCGGGCCGAACACCGGCGGCAAGACCGTCACGCTCCGAACGCTCGGCCTCCTCGCGCTCATGCATCAGGCCGGCCTTCACGTCCCGGCCGAAACCGGGAGCCGGCTGCCGATCTTCCGCGACGTCTTTGCGGACATCGGTGACGAGCAGTCGATCGCCCAGTCGCTCTCCACGTTCTCGGGGCACCTCCGCCGGATCATCCGGATCGTCGAGGCGGCAGGTCCGGGGACGCTCGTGCTGCTCGACGAGCTCGGCGCCGGGACGGACCCGACCGAGGGATCGGCCCTCGCCCAGGCGCTCCTCGACCATTTCATCCGGGCCGGCGCGCTCGTCGCGGCGACGACGCACTACGCCGAGCTCAAGGCCTACGCCCACACCACGCCGCAGGCTCGGAACGCCTCCGTCGAGTTCAACCTCGAGACGCTCTCACCCACGTACCGGCTGACGATCGGCCTCCCGGGCGGCAGCCAGGCCTTCGCGATCGCGGAGCGGCTCGGGCTGCCCGGCCCGATCGTCGAGGACGCGCGGTCGAGGCTGAGCGAATCGCAGCGGGCCTTCGAGGAGACGCTCGCCCGGATCCGGGCCGCGGAGGGCGAGACGAGCGACGCCCTCGAGCGTGCCCGCGCCGCCGAGACGCGAGCCACCGAGGCGCTCCGCCACGCGGACGAGGAGCGGCGGCGAGCGCGGCGTGAGCGCGAGGAATCGGTTCGAGCCGCGCGCGAGGAGGCGGAGCGCCTGGTGGGCGACCTCCGCGACGAGGTCGCGACGAGCCGCACGCACATCGAGCGAGAGACCGTCACGGCGCGCTCGCTCGACGCCGCCGTGTCCCGCGCCGAGGAGACGCTGGCGCGCCTCCCGGAGGCCGAGGTGGCCGCCCCGGCGCCGGTGCCCGTCACGCCGCGCGATTGGCACGTCGGAGAGCGCGCGCGCAGCCAGTCCGGCGGCTGGGAGGGCAGGATCGCGGCCCTCGAGCGCGGCGGCCGGCGGGCGACGCTGGAGGCCGGCGGAATCAGGGTCACCGTCGACGTCGTCGACCTCGAGCCCGCGAGTGGCCCCGGCCCGCAGCCGCCGGAACGTGCCGGGGGCTCGAGCGCCGGTCAGCTGGGCCTGTCGCGGGCGCGGAGCGTCGCTTCGTCGCTCGATATCCGCGGGGCGCGAGTGGACGAGGCGCTTGATGCGCTCGGCCGGTACCTCGACGATGCAGCGCTCGCAGGCCTCGACAAGGTGACGATCATCCACGGCTCCGGCACGGGCGCACTTCGCGATGCCGTGCGGTCCGAGGCGGCGACACACCCCCTGGTTCGCGAGGTCCGAGCCGGCGAGCGCGGCGAGGGCGGTGACGGGGCGACCGTCGTCAGCCTGTAATCAGCCCGGGCCACCGGCGGCCGGGGAGCGGATCAGTGCTTCGGTGTCGGCTTCGGCCGCGGCGTCGGGGTCGGGAACGGGGTTGGCGAGGGCGTCGGGCCGCCGCCGGGTCCCGGTGACGGACACGGGAGGCCAAGAAGCGGATCGCACACGGGCGGCGTCACGACGGGCAGCGGTGCGCAGATCTCCGTGGGCGGCAGCTGTCCGCCCCACGACGCCCCGAACGGCCGGAACGCTCCGTTGTAGAAGTAGACGGTTCGGGTTCCCTCGGGTCCGCCGCGGACGTACTGACCGTGGGCGGCCCGGGCGGCCCAGCCGCGGTTGTACTTCGCCCAGGTCGGGAAGTTCGGCTCCGCGCGGCGGAAGTCGATGAAGCCGCGGGTGACCATCGGACCGGTGCAGCCGTCCTGCCAGAGCAGCCCGGTGGCGCTGTCGATGTCGAGCACGACGTGCAGGTTGTCCGTGCTGCGCGGCACCGTCCCCGGGATGAAGAGCTCGTCGACGGTCCGCGTGGTAAACGGGCCGGGGAGCTGGCCGGTGAAGGCGTCGACAGTGGCATTCACGATCCCGCCCGGCCGGCTCGCCGCGAAGCTCGAGATCGGCATGCCGTGGCTGATCTCGCTCAGGATCGCGGACCAGACCGGCGCCGACGTGTCGAGCGAGAGCTTGCCGTCGTTCGGCGAGTTGTCGCTGTTGCCCATCCACACGCCGACCGCAAGGGCCGGCGCCTTCTTGTCCGCGGGCGCCGGGAGGAAGCCGTAGGCGTGGACGTCGCGGTTGTCGCTCGTCGTGCCCGTCTTGTACGCGGCCGGTCGGCGGCGGGCACCGTCCGTGATCGCCCACTTGCCCCAGAACGGATTGACCCGGGTGTCCGTGTTCCCGGAGAGGATGTCGGTGATGATGTACGCGGCCTGGGCGCTCGCGACCTGCTTGCCCTTCGGTGCCGCGGCGCCCGGGACGGGCCAGACCTGCGTCCCCTTCGAGTCGACGACCTTGACGATCATGGTCCGCGGCATCAGCACGCCGCCGTCAGCGATCGCCCCGTACGCGCCGAGCAGGTCGATGGGATGGCTCTCGAGCGTCCCGATGCCCATCGAGACCACCGGATTGGCGCCGCTCGGGTAGCTGAGGCCCATCTCCTTGGTGCGCGCGTAGAAGTGCTTCAGCCCGTTCATGATCCCGGCCTTGATCGCCGGGATGTTCAGCGAGAACTGGAGCGCGGAGCGGAGACGGACGGGACCTCGCTCCAGGCCGTCCGCCTGCTTCGGCGTGAAATGGCCCCCGAAGTCCGTGACGACGTCCATGAACATCGTCGCCGCGGTCATTGTCTTGTCGTCGATCCCGATGAGGTAATTGACCGGCTTGATCGAGGATCCCGGCTGCCGCCACCCATCGGAGAGCACGTCGAACTGCGGCTGGAACTTCCTGTTGCCCTTGGCCGTGTAGCTCGCGCTGCCGGAATAGGCGAGGACCTGCCCGGTCCGGTAGTCGATGACCGCGGACGCGCCGTTGTTCAGGTTGTGGCCGCGGAGGCCAAGGATCCAGCCCCAGTCCGCGGTGGGGATCTTCAGGGCACGGAGCGTCGCCCGGGGGTCGCTCGCGTTCGCGCCGCGGGTCGCCGCGTAGATCCACCGCTCGACCGTCCGCTGCATCTTGTAGTCGAGGGTCGTGGTGACGCGGTAGCCGCCGGTGTCGACCTGCGCGCACTTCTCGAGCGTCTCGCCCGGGCAGAGGATCCGCGCGAGCTGCTGGCGGGTCTGCCACACGAACTGCGGCGCCTTCCACGGCGTGCCCGCCTGCGAGACGATCTCGACCGGCTCGGACTTGGCGGCCTCGTACTCGGCGGCGGAGTGGTGGGTCAGGACGGCCCACTGTCGCATCCGGTCGAGGATGTAGTTGCGCCGGATGACGATCTCGGAGCCGTCCGGAACGATCAGGTGGAGCTTGGCCGTCGGGCAGTCGGCGCCGTCCTTGACGACGACATCGCACGTCGGGACGGCGTTCGCGCTCAGGTCGAACTTCGTCGGGGACTGCGGGATGCCGGCGAGGATCGCCGCCTGGGCGAGGGAAAGCTTGTCCAGCGGCTTCGCGAAGTACGTCGAGGCGGCCGCCTTCACGCCGTAGCTCCGGTCGCCGTAGAAGTTCTGGTTCAGGTAGGCGGTGATGATCTGCTGCTTGCCTTCGACACCCTGGTACTCCTGGGTGAGGCGGATCGACTGGATGATCTCCCGGATCTTCCGCTCGTACACGGTGTCGGCGAACGCCTCGTCCGGGAGGAGCTTCGCGCGCACGAGCTGCTGGGTGATCGTCGAGCCGCCGCGGGGCCGGCCGTTGAGCGTGTCGACGGACGCCGCGATGAACCCGGGAAGGTCGAATCCCGGGTTCTGCCAGAAGTCCTTGTCCTCGATGGCGGTCGTCGCGTCGAGGAGGTCTGGCGGCAGCTGGTCGTACGTGACGAGCTCACGGCGGAGCTCTCCGAGGCGGGCGAGCTCGATCTTGCCGGTTCGGTCGTAAAGGATGGTCTGCTGGTCGAAGGCGATGTTCGTGAGGAGGACCCTGGGGTCCTGGAGGCCGCGGCTGTAGTACGAGTACGCCGCGACCGCCCCCACGAGCACGAGCAGGCCCATGACGAGGAGGAACGAAAAGAAAATGACGGGAAGTGCGATGGCGACGCGACGGGCCGCACTTCCACCGCGTGGTTGCCGCGCCGGGCCGGTTCGCCGGTGACGCTGGCGCCGCGCGAGGCTGGTCTGCATGTAGGCGTGCACGGTAGCATGGGGGAGTGAGGCTCCCCCTGACCCGAGCGCAGACGACTCGGCTGGCGGTGCTGTGACGCCGGACGCACCAGACGCGGTGCCGGAACCGGTGCCGCCGGGGCTGCCCGGCCTTCTTCCCGAGCTCGAGTGGCGCGGGCTGCTCCACGGGACGACGCCGGGGCTGCCGGACCGCCTGGCCTCAGGCCGCCGGATCTCCGGCTACAACGGGTTCGACCCGTCGGGCTCGTCACTGCACGTCGGCCACCTCATCCCGGTCTTCGGGCTGCTCCATCTCCAGCGGCGCGGCGGCCGGCCGATCGCCCTCGTGGGTGGCGCGACGGGGATGATCGGCGACCCCTCGGGACGGTCGTCCGAGCGGAACCTCCTCGATCGGGAGACCCTGGCGGCGAACGTCGCGGCGATCCGCGGCCAGCTCGAGCGGTTCCTCGACTTCTCCGCCGGGGCGGCTTCGGCCGTCGTCGTCAACAACCTGGACTGGCTGGGTCCCGTCGGGATGCTGGACTTCCTCCGCGACGTCGGGAAGCACTTCACCGTCCCGTACATGCTCGGCAAGGATTCCGTCCAGGCACGGATGGCGGGCGGCCTCTCCTACACCGAGTTCAGCTACATGCTCCTCCAGGCAGCTGATTTCCGGCACCTCCACCGCACGATGGGCGTCGAGCTCCAGGCCGGCGGCGCGGACCAGTGGGGCAACATCACGGCGGGGCTCGAGCTGATCCGCCGATCCGAGGGCGGCGCCGAGGGTGAGGACCGCGCGCACGGACTGGCCTACGAGCTGCTCCTCGACGCGAGCGGGGCGAAGTTCGGGAAGACGGCTGCCGGGACCTCGGTCTGGCTCGACCCGAGCCGAACCAGCCCCTTCGCGTTCTACCAGTACTGGCTGGATCGGGACGACGCCGAGGTCCCGCGGCTGCTCCGGATGTTCACGCTCATCGACCGGGAGGCGATCCTCGGCATCGAGGCCGAGGCGGCGAATCGGCCGGAGGCACGGCCGGGCCAGCGAGCCCTCGCTCGGGACATCACCGCGCGCGTCCACGGCGAGGACGCGGCGCGGCACGCGGTCGAGGTATCCGAGGCGGCGTTCTCGCGCCAGCCGATCCGCGACGCGGCCGTCCTCGCGACGCTCCACGAGGCGATGGACGGATTCGAATTCACCGACGCGGATCGCGCCGCGGGTGCGGTGGGGTTCGCGGTTGCGACAGGGACGTTCAGCTCGAACGGCGAGGCACGCCGCACGATCGCACAGGGCGGCCTCTCGATCAACGACGAGCGGGTGACGTCGCCCGACGCACCGGTCCCGGAGCCCATCGCCGGGGAGTGGCTCGTGGTCCGGGTCGGGAAGAAGCGGCTGCGGGTGGGTCGCCGGCGCGGCTGAGCTTCAGGCGCGGTGACGGTCCCGGAGCGTCGCGATGACGTCGGCTGGCGGGACGTGGCGCTCCGCGAGGACGACGAGGGCGTGGTAGACGAGGTCCGCGACCTCGCTGGCGAGCGCGTGGCGGGTCGCGGTGCGGTCCGAGGCGGCGGACTCGGCGGCGGCATCGTCCTTCGCCGCGAGGACGACCTCCGTCGCCTCCTCGGCAACCTTGCGGGCCGTCGCGTCGACGCCGCCGTCGAGGAGGCTCGTCGTGTACGAGCCGGCGGGCCGCGTCGCGGCGCGCGAGGCGATCGTCGCCCAGAGCGTCTCGAGCCAGCCGAAGCCCTCCGCGGCGGGCTCGTCGGGCTCGGGTGCCGCGGGCGGCTCCGCTGCCGCGGCAGGCTCGGTTCGCTCGCCGGGAGACAGAGGCACGGCGTCAAAGCACGTCCTCGTGCCTCGGTGGCAGGTGGGCCCTGCCGGTTCGGCCGTCACGAGCAGCGTATCGGCATCGCAGTCCACGGCGAGCGCGGCGAGCCGAAGGGTGTTGCCGCTCGTCTCGCCCTTGCGCCACAACGCATTTCGGGACCTCGAGTGGAAGTGCACGTCACCGGTCCGGATCGTCGCGTCGAGTGCGGCCGCATCCATCCACGCGAGCATCAGGACCGTCCCGTCGGCGGCATCCTGGACGATCGCCGGGACGAGGCCGTCGGGGCCGAAGGTCACCTTCGGGCGCGTGGACGCAGTCGCCGTGGTCGTCATGCCGCTGTCGCGAGGCGGACAGGGAGCCCGGCATGCGCCATCGCCTCCTTGACGGCCGCGATCGAATGGATGCGGCGATGGAAGATCGAGGCCGCGAGCACCGCATCCGCGCCGCCATCGCGGATCGCGGCGATGAAGTCGTCCGGCCCGGCCGCTCCGCCGGACGCGATGACCGGCACGCGGACGCGTGACGTGATCGCAGCCAGAAGCTCGGTGTCGAAGCCGAGGCCCGTCCCGTCGCGGTCGATCGACGTAACGAGGAGCTCGCCCGCACCGAGATCGACCGCACGCTCGGCCCAGGCGATCGCGTCGAGGCCGGTCGCGTCCCGCCCGCCGCGGATCCTGACCTCCCAGCCCGGTTCACCGGGGGTTGGCATCGAGGCGCGCCGCGCGTCGATCGCGACGACCACTGCCTGCCGGCCGAATCGCGCCGCGCAGCGCGAGATGAGGTTCGGGTCGAGGACCGCGGCGGTGTTCAGCGAGACCTTGTCCGCGCCGGCGCGCAGGACGTCGCGCATCTCCGCGACGCTCCGGACCCCGCCGCCGACAGTGAGCGGGACAAACGCGCGGCGTGCCGTTCGCTCGACCGCCGCGAGCAGCGTCCCGCGACCGGCGGGTGCGGCGGAGATGTCGAGGAAGACGAGCTCGTCGGCGCCCTCGGTGGCGTAGCGCTCCGCGAGCTCCGCGGGATCGCCCTCGTCGACGAGGTCGACAAAGCGGGTCCCCTTGACGACGCGACCCTCCGCGACGTCGAGGCACGGGATGACGCGGCGGCGAAGCATCAGGCGATCGCCGCGGCGGTCTCGCGCGGCGCCAGGATCGGGGCTGCTCGCGGGTCCTCGCCGGCGGCGATCGTCGCGAAGTTCCGGAGCAGCCGGAGCCCGTCGGGTCCACTCCGCTCGGGATGGAACTGAACGCCGAGGAGCGGCCCGCGCGCGATCGCGGACGGGAAGGGCCGGCCGTGTGTCGTGCGCGCGATGACGAGGTCCGTTTCGGGCGCCGCGGCCGGGCTCGGCAGCGTCGCGTACGAGTGGACGAAGTAGAAGTCCGCGCCGTCGGGGATCCCCGCGAACAGCTCGTGCTCCCGCGCCCGCTCGACCTGATTCCAGCCGATGTGCGGCAGCGTGGGTGCGTCCTCGAGGCGGATGGTGCGACCCGCGAGAACCCCGAAGGTTTCGGTGCCGTCCTCATCGCTGCCGTCGAACAGCAGCTGGAGCCCGAGGCAGATGCCGAGGTAGGGGCGGCCGGCCGCGATCCACGAGAGGATCGGGTCGACGAGGCGACCGCGCTCGAGCCGCCGCATCGCGGGTCCCGCGGCGCCGACGCCCGGGACGACGAGTGCATCGAGCTCGCCGAGATCCTCGCCGTCGCGAACG
>DASWSI010000226.1:0-5700 GCA_036402715.1 Candidatus Limnocylindrales bacterium | reverse complement strand
GGGTCGACGAGCAGCGGCGGGGCCGCGCCGACCAGCACCTCGTCGGGGTGCGAATCGAAGGTGATGACGGCGGCACGCGAGTCGCGACGCGTGGCCTCGCGGACCAGGTGCTCGAGCAGATAGGCGTGTCCCACGTGGATCCCGTCGAACACCCCGACCACGGCGAACAGCGGGCCGGTCGCCGCGCGCAGCGCGGTGACTCCGGCGACGACGTCCATCGATCCGCGCCGGTCGCTCAGAGGTCGTCCGGCGAGGCGAAGTCGGGATCTGCGGCCGTCGACGGATCGAGCTCGGCGGCATCGGCCGCGGCCACGTCACGCCCGGCATTCGTGGCGGCTCCGGGGGCCGCGGCGCTGGTGCCCGGGCCGGGCGGTTCGACGAACACCTTGTCAGGCGCGAGCCGGCCTGCCCGGACAGCCGAGATCGCGACGAGCGACCCGTCCGGCGCCTTGAGGCGATAGCGCGCGTCGGCATCGTCGGGGAGCGCGACCGGCGGCCGGATGATCTGGCCCCGCGCGATGGCCGCAATGTCGCCCTCCGGGATCTCGACGACGGGGAGGGACTCGAGGCCGGCGTCGACCGGGAGGAGCAGCTCGCCGAGTCGCTCCACCCCGTCCGCCGCCGCCGCCCGGACATCGTCGAGCGCGGTCGCGTTCTCGAGCCTGAACCCGCCGCTCGCCGTGCGCGTCAGCGCGCCGAGGTACGCCCCGCTGCCGACCGCCGCGCCGAGGTCGCGAGCAAGCGCGCGGACGTACGTCCCGGCCGAGCACTCGACCTCGATGACCGCGATCGGGCGCTCGGGGTCGCTCTCGTCCCAGCTCGTGATGACCAGCCGGAAGATCTCGACGGCCCGCGGCGCGAGCTCCACGGGCTGTCCGGCACGCGCCATCGCGTACGCCCGCCGCCCGGCCACCTTGATCGCGCTGAACGCCGGCGGCGTCTGGGTGATCGGGCCGCGAAACGTGCTGAGGTGGGCCTCGACGACGTCGCGGGTCGGTGCCGGGCCTTCGACCGGCGTCAGCTCCCCGTCGAGATCATCGGTCGACGACGTGGATCCGAAGCAGACGGTCGCGCGGTACGCCTTTCGGTCGCCGAGGTGGTACTCGACGACCCGCGTCGCCTTGCCAAGGAAGATCGGCAGCACGCCCGTCGCGAACGGATCGAGCGTCCCGCCGTGCCCGACGCGTTTCGTCGCGGCCAGCCGCCGGACGAGCGCGACGACATCGTGCGACGTGGGTCCCGCGGGTTTGGCGACGACGAGGATCCCGTCCATCCCCGGTCCGTCCTGGCGCGGGCGGGCCACCCTCAGCCCGCGAGCGCGGCGACGGAGCGCTCCGCCTCGGCGAGGACGAGCGGCACCGCCCGGTCGACGGGCAGCGCGATCGTCGCTCCGGCCGCGCGCGCGTGACCGCCACCGCCGAACGCGCCGGTGAGAAGCGTCGCGTCCACACCGTTCGGCCGCGTCCTGACGCTGATCCGGGTCCCGGCCGGCGCCTCCTTGAAGACGATCGCGACGTCCGCGTCCTCGGCCTGTGCCAGGAGGTCGATGATCCCTTCGCTGTGTGCCGCGGACGCGCCGGTCGCCGCCAGGTCCGCGTCGAGCAGCGTCGTCCAGACCAGCCGGCCGTCGAGCGCGGTCTCCATCCGGGCGAGGACGCGGCCGAACAGCCGGAGCTGGGCATCCGCCTTCGTCCGGTAGATCCGCCGCGAGATGTCCGAGAGCGGCGCGCCGGCCTCGACGAGCGCCGCGGCGACGAGCAGCGTCCGCGGCGTCGTGTTCGGGTGACCGAACGTCGCCGTGTCCATGACGATCCCGGCCATGAGGGCCGCCGCCATCGCACCGGCGTCGAGGTCGAGCGGGATCCCGAGCCGCGTCGCGAGCAGTGCCGTCATCTCGCAGGTGGCCGCGCTCGCCGGCTCGATCCAGTCCGCGACTCCGGTCGCGTCATTCGATGCGTGGTGGTCGATGACGACCCTCGGCAGCTCCGCGAAGAGGGCCTGGTGCCGAACGGCCACGGCGCCGACGCGATCGAGCGCCCCACAGTCCGACACGACGAGCAGGTCGTAGCGGCCGTTCGGGTCCGGGTCGGTCCGGAACCGGTCGATCCCCTCGACGAACTCGTACAGCGCGGACGGCGGGTCCGTGCATACGGCCGTCGCGACCCCGCCGAGCGTCTCGACGATCCGGCAGACCGCGAGCGTCGAGCCGATCGTGTCGGCGTCCGGGTTCTCGTGGCTCACCGCGAGCACGCGGCGGGCGGCCGAGATCCGATCGACGACCTCGGCAGGCACGGCCGCCGCGTAGCTCGAGAGGTCGATGCTCATCGCTGTCGGCGCGGCTTCGAGCCGCCGTCGGGGGCGCGGCGAGCGCCGTTGCCCCGGCTCTGTCGCCGGCGCGGCGGCCGTGCCGGCGGGACGTCCCGAGCGGCGGCGAGGCCGTCGGCGCCGGGCTCCGCCGTGTCGCCCTCGCGGGGCAGCCGCGGGACGGGCGTCGGGAGCGACTCCCCGGGCGGCGGCAGGTCCTCCGGGAGCCGCCCCTCCTCGATCTCGTGGAGGAGCTGGAGCACCCGCGTTCCACGTTCGGCCGTCTCGTCGAGACGAACGTGGAGGTCCGGGATTCGCTTGAGCCGGAGCCTCGTCCCGAGCTCGCGACGGACGAAGCCCATCGCTCGCCCGAGCGCGGCGATGGTCTCGTCGCGCGCGGCCGCGTCACCGATGACGCTGACCCAGACGCGCGCGTGCCGCAGGTCCGGCGCGGTCTCGACCCTCGTGATCGTCGCGAACCCGATCCGCGGGTCGGCGACGTCGCGGGCGAGAATCGACCCGATCTCCTGCCGCAGGAGCTCGTCGATCCGGTCCGTCCGCTGCGTCACCGCGATCCCGCTTCCGTTGCGGTCGCGGCGCGGCTGTACCGCGGCAACGCGAGCACCAGGAACCAGCCGCCGACCCGCATCTCCGGCGTTACGCCGTCGCGGCGACGCGACTGACGGTCTGGCTCGTGAAGCACTCGATGATGTCGCCTTCCTGGAGGTCGTTGAACCCGGCGAGGCCGATGCCGCACTCGAAGTTCGCGGCGACCTCGCGGACGTCGTCCCGGAACCGGCGGAGCGACTCGATCCGGTCCGTCGCGATGACCTTGCCGTTGCGCCAGACGCGAGCGCCACCGCGGACCATCCGGCCCTCCGTGACGAACGACCCGGCGATGACCGTGTTGCGACCCACCTTGATGAGCTGGCGGACCTCCGCGCGGCCCTCGATGACCTCGATGATCTCCGGCTCGAGGAGCCCGCGGAGCGCGGCATCGATGTCGTCGGTCAGCTTGTAGATGATGTCGTAGAGCCGAACGTCGACGCCCTCGGCCTCGGCCGCGCGGCGCGCCGTCTCGGTGATCCGGGTGTTGAAGCCCACGACGATCGCGTTCGACGCCGCGGCCAGCATGATGTCGTTGTCCGTGATGTCGCCCGCGCCCTCGTGGAGGACGTTGATCCGGATCTCCTCCTGGCTCAGCTGGTCGAGCGCGTGGGTGATCGCTCCGAGCGACCCCGACACGTCCGCCTTGAGGATGATCCGGAGCTCCTTCGCCTGACCCGCCTGGATCTGGCTGTAGAGGTCCTCGAGGGTCGCCCGGCCACTCGCGTCGCCGGCCTTGGCCGCCGTCGCGGCGCGCCGCTGCTCGACCATCGTCCGGGCGGCCTTCTCGTCCGGCACGACACGGAGGATGTCGCCCGCCTCCGGCACCTCGGACAGGCCGAGGATGACCACGGCGCTGGCCGGGCCGGCCTTCGTGACGCGCTTGCCCTTGTCGTTCTCGAGCGCCTTGACCTTGCCGAAGGTCCCGCCGACGACGATCACGTCGCCGACGTTGAGCGTCCCGGTCTGGACGATCGCGGTCGCGATCGGGCCGCGTCCCTTGTCCAGCTGCGCCTCGACGATCGTCCCGACGGCCGCCCGCTTCGGGTTCGCCTTGAGCTCCTGGAGATCGGCGACGAGCAGGACCATCTCGATGAGGGCGTCCAGCCCGACGCGCGTCCGGGCCGAAACCGGGACGAGCGGCGTGTCGCCGCCGTATTCCTCGACGACGACGCCCGCGTCGGTGAGCTCCGTCTTGACCCGATCCGGGTTGGAGTCCGGCTTGTCGATCTTGTTGAGGGCGATGATGATCGGCACCTTGGCGGCCCGGGCATGGGCGATCGCCTCGAGCGTCTGCGGCATGACGCCGTCATCCGCCGCGACGACGACGATCGCGATGTCCGTGACCCGCGCACCGCGCGCACGCATGGCGGTGAACGCCTCGTGACCCGGCGTGTCGAGGAACACGACGCGCTTGCCGTCGTGGACGACCTCGCTCGCGCCGATGTGCTGCGTGATGCCACCGCGCTCCCCGGCCGCGACCTCCGTCGTCCGGATCGCGTCGAGCAGGCTCGTCTTGCCGTGGTCGACGTGGCCCATGACGGTCACGATCGGCGCCCGCGGCTGGAGGAGCGACGGGTCGTCCTCCTCGAAGAGGACCTCCTTGGTCGCCTCGCCGACGTGGCCGTTCGTCTCGCCTTCGGCCGGCGCGGCGGCAGCAGCGGGGATCGTCTCCGCGACCTCGTAGCCGAGCTCGCCCGCGACGAGCGAGGCGGTATCGCGATCGATCAGCTGGTTGATCGTGGCGAAGATCCCGCTCTTGATGAGCTCGCGAATGACGTCCGCCGGATTGACGGACAGCAACTCCCCGAGCTCCTTGACCGTGATCGTTCCGGGCAGCTCGATCGCGCCACGCTCACGCGGATCCGCGACCTGCACCTGTGACGGAACGCCGCTGCCATCTCGACGCGGCGGCTTCCGCGGTCCGCGTCGGCCGCGGGTGCCGCTCCTACTCCTGGCCACCGGCTCCTCCTTCGTTCATCGTCGTCGCCCCCGCCTCGAACGCTGCTCGCAGCTCGGGCGGAAGCGGTGTCTCGAGCGCCCGTGACAGGGCGCCTCGTTGAATGCCTGTTGTCCGGCAGTCGCCCTCGCGGCAGAGGTACGCACCCCTGCCCGGGAGCCGGCCGGTCTCATCGATCACGACGCGTCGGTCCGGCGTCCGGACGACTCGCAGCAGGTCGCGCTTCGGGCGGCTCGTGCGGCACACGACGCACGTCCGGCTGGGAACCGCGCGAGGGGCACCGGGCGCAACGCGGCGCGCTACGACGACACCTCGTCGGCAGCAGCCGACGCCTTGACGGTGCGTCGCGGCTTCCCGGCGGCGGTCCCATTCGAACCGTTCGTCCCGTCGTGCGACGCGTCGTCCGTCGCGGGGGCAACGGCCTTCGTGCCTGCGGCTCGCTTCGTTGCGGTGGCCTTCGGGGCCGTCGACTTCGCCGCGTCCCTGGTCGCCGTTGCCTTCGGCGTCGACTTTTTCGGCGCCGCGTCGGTGGTGGCCGCGTCGGTGGTGGCCGTGTCCTTCGCTGCCGTCGTCCGCTTCGCCTTCGGCTTCGGGGAGGCAGCCCCGTCCTCGACGGAACCGGCGCCGTTGGTAACCGCGGCGTCCGTCGCCGGCTCGCCGCCTTCGGGCGACGCCTTCGCCTTCGTGGCGCGTTTCGGCTTGGCGACCGCGGCGGCGGCAGCATCACCCGCGTCGCCCGCGGTTGTCGGCTCCGGCGTGGCGGCCGCGCTCCGGGCCTCGGCTTCGGCCGCGGCCTTCGCCTCCGCTACGGAGACGTCGCTCCGGATGTC
>DASWSI010000225.1:0-5441 GCA_036402715.1 Candidatus Limnocylindrales bacterium | reverse complement strand
CGCCGCCGGGCGCTCGTCGGGGTTGTGCGCGATCGTCATCCCGACCGATGACCCGAGGCGGGCCGGCTTGAAGATGAGTCGCGCGTCGGTGCCGCCGGCGGCAAACGCGTCGAGCTCGCCGAGCACCAGGTCGCGGTCGCGTTGCCAGCGATCGGCGCGGACCTCACGCCACTCGACGACCGGCAGCCCGATCCCTCGCGCGATCCGCTTGAAGAGCGCCTTGTCCATCCCGATCGCGGACGCCGCGACGCCCGGGCCCGTATAGCCGACGCCGGCGGCCTCGAGCAGCGCCTGGATCCGGCCGTCCTCCCCGAACGGCCCGTGGAGGGCGATGAAGACGATCGGCTGCGGGCGTCGCGCGGCGAGCTCGTCGATCGTCGCCCCGATCGTTTCCGGCCCTGTCGCGCCGAGCGCGGCCGGATCGTCGTATGCGGCGCCCGGCCGGTCGTCGCGCTGGTGATCGTCCGGGAGTCGCCACCACCCGCCGTCCAGGCCGATGTAGCGCATCTCGACGGCGACGCCCGCGCCGGCGAGCGCGGCCGCGATCGCGGTGCCGGACATGATCGAGACGTCGTGCTCCGCGGACGGGCCGCCGAAGACGACCGCGACCGGCGGGCGGCTCGGCGTGGTCATCCGACGCTCGCCGCCGTCACGACGGGTCGGCGGGCGGCCACGGCCAGCCCTCCCAGTCACCGAGGAACACCGCCTCGTGCTCGAGGCGTACGCCGAACCGGCGCTGGACTTCAGCGGCGACACGATCCCCGAGGCGACGGACGTCCGCGGCCGTTCCCTTCGCGTCGTTGACGATGAAGTTCGCGTGCTTCTCGCTGACGACGGCGCCACCGAGCCGCACGCCCTTCAGCCCGGCGTCGTCGATCAGCCTGCCGGCCGAGTCGCCATCCGGGTTGCGAAAGAAGCTGCCGGCCGACGGGAGGCCGAGCGGCTGGTGGGCCTGACGCCAGCGGCGGATGTCGTCGAGGCGCTCCTTGATCTCGTCCGCGGATGCCGCGACGAGGCGGAACGTCGCCGCGAGCACGATCTCCGGAAACGGCCCTTCCGCCGGTATGCGTGTCGCATGCATATCCACAGTGTCGTGCGCGGCGCGAGCGCCGTGGTCGTCGTCGGTTGCCGCCGCGACGTCGGTGCCGGCGGCGCGGGCCGCGGCTCCGGCCGCGATCGGCGGCCCCGCGCTCCCGGCGCGCTTCAGGCGGCTGTCCCGGTAGGTCAGGGCGAGGTCGGCGGCGGTCAGCTTCGCCTCGGTGCCGTCCGCGACGAGGACCTCGGCGCGCTCGAGGATCGCCGCGACGTCCGACTCGTGTGCACCGGCGTTCGCCCAGACCGCGCCGCCGACCGTGCCCGGAATCGCAAGCCCGAACTCGAGCCCGGAAAGGCCGGCCTTCTGCGTCTCGGTGGCGGCGCGCGCCATCGCCACGCCGGACTCCGCCGTGTACGAATCGCCCTCGATCCGCGACCCCTCGGCTCGGTTCTGGATGACGAGGCCGCGAATGCCGCGGTCGCTGATGACGACGTCGCTTCCCCGCCCCAGGACGATGTGCGGGAGCCGCCGGGACCGGGCGAACCGGACGAGCGCGCGCAGCTCCATCCGGTTGTGCGCCGTGACGAAGAGGTCCGCCGGTCCGCCGACGCGCATCGTCGTGAACCGCGCCAGCGGCTCGTCGCGGGACGTCTTGACGCCGATCCGGCGCTGGATCTCGCCACCGATCGCGAGCGCGTCGAACGGCGCCGCAGATGCATCGGTCCCGAGTGGCGTCGAAGTCACGCCACCCCTCGCGACCGGCGGTCGATGACGGCAGCGTCGGGGAGCGGTCGTCGATCCGCGAGGGCGAGCACGAGGTCCGCCACCGCGGCCGCGGCACCCGGCCGCCCGAGCGATCGGGCGGCCGCGGACATCGCTGCGTGTGCCGCCGGGTCATCGAGAATCGCCGCGGCGTCGAGCAGCGCCGCGGCATCGAACGCATCGTCCTCGACGAGCCGCGCTGCGCCGGCGTCGGCGAGGATCCGTGCATTCGCGCGCTGATGGCCCGCGGCATGCGGATACGGCACGACGACCATCGGCACGCCGAGCGCGGTCACCTCGGCGAGCGTGCTCGATCCCGCCCGCCCGACCACGAGGTCCGCTGCCGCGAGGGCCGGCAGCATCTCGTCCCGCAGGAAGGGATGCGGGCTGTACCGATCGCGAAGCGGCTCGGGCAGGGCCTCGCGACCCGCGAGCGCGGCGGGATAGCCCTCGTCGCCGGTGACGTGGATGACGTGGAGCCGCTCGACGAGCCGTGGCAGCGCCGCGGCGACCGCCGCGTTGAATCGGCGGACGGCCTGCGACCCGCCGAACACGAGGAGGACCGGGACGCCCGCGGCCACGCCGAGCCGTGCCCGGGCCGCGTCGCGGTCGATCTCGCGCGTGTCGCGAATCGGCGTTCCCGTGACGAAGCACGGCCGTCCGGCGCCGTTGAGCGCGGCACACGTCGCGTCGAACGACACCGCGAGGACCCTCGCAAGTCGCGCCGTCGCCCGGACGCTGCGACCCGGGATCACGTTGCCTTCCCAGAGGAGGACCGGGATGCGGAGCGACGTCGCGGCGAGGAGCGTCGGGATGGCGACGTAGCCGCCGGTCGTGAAGATCGCCGCCGGTCGCTCACGGGCGAGGATCGCGGCGGCCTGCGGCACGGACGCGGCGAGGCGCGCCGGATCGAGGACGACGTGGACATCGCGATCGACGGTCCGCAGGGACCGCAGGACGAGCCGCCGCATCGGGATCCCGGCGGCGCGGACGAGCGACGCCTCGAGGCCGCGGTGACCGCCGAGCCACGACAGCTCCGGCGGGTCGCCGGACGTCCGGTCAGGGTCGAGAAGGGACCGGGCGACGGCGAGCGCCGGGTAGATGTGTCCGCCCGTGCCCCCGCCCGCGATCAGCAGGCGCATCGTTCCAGGAACCTCGTTCGACGGTTTCGCGGGAGATCGACAGGAGGATCCCGACCGCGGCGAAGCTGATGATGAGCGACGAGCCCCCGAGGCTGATGAACGGCAGCGTGATCCCCGTCACCGGAACGAGCGCGACGACGACACCGATGTTGATGAACGCCTGGAGGCAGAGCCAGGCGGTGATCCCGGCGGCGAGGAGCGCACCGAACGTATCAGGCGCGCGAAGCGCCGTTCGGACGCCGGCGTAGGCGAGCACGAGGAACAGGCCCACGACGAGGCCGCCGCCGAGCAGCCCGAACTCCTCGCCGATGATCGCGAAGATGAAGTCGTTGCTCGCATTCGGGAGGAACAGGCCGCCCGCGAGGCGGCTCTCGCCGAGCCCCGCGCCGAGGAATCCGCCGAGGCCGAGCGCAAGCAGCCCCTGGATCGTGTGGAACCCCTTGCCGAGCGGATCCGACCACGGGTTCAGCCACGTCTGGATCCGGTCCATCTGGTAGCCCTGCAGCCCGACCTTGATGACGGCGACGATGCCGGCAACTCCCATCGCCGCGAAGTGGGCAAGGTTGGCACCACCGACGAAGAACATCGTGAAGGCGGTCAGCGTGATGACGCTCATCGTCCCGAGGTCCGGCTCCTTGAAGACGAGCGCGACCACCGGCAGGACGATGACGAGGAACGGCAGCGTCCCGCTCCGGAACCCGCGGATCGCCGTCCCGCGCTTGGAGATCCAGTGGGCGAGGTAGACGATGAGCGCGAGCTTCGCGAACTCGGCCGGATGGACGTACGGCAGCGGCCCCAGCTGGACCCACCGCGCCGAACCGCCGACCACGCGCGATCGCAGGACGCCTTCCTCCGGCAGCAGCAGAACGAGGACGAGCAGTCCGACAGCCACGACGTAGGCCGGGATCGAGGCCAGGCGGAGATACCGATAGTCGACCCGCATCATCAGGACCATCGCGATGATCCCGAGGGCCGCCCACTGGATCTGCGGGCCCACGATCCCGAACGTGTCGTCCGTCTCGAGGTAGGCGCGGATCGCGGACGACGAGTAGACCATCAGGATGCCCACGGCCGCGAGCGCCACGACGGCGACGAGGATCGAGTAGTCCGGCTGGTGCCGGTCTCGTTGGAGCGTCGTCTTCATCTTGACGGCCGGCCGCGTGACCGCCATCGGACGGGCGATGCTCATCGCTCTCCCTTCCCCGCTCGTTGGGTGCGTCGTGCCGCGGCGGCCGCGGCCAGCGACTTCACGTGGTCCTTGAACGCGACGCCGCGGGCCGCGTAGTCGACGAACATGTCGAAGCTCGCCGCGGCCGGGCTCAGCAGCACCGTCGCGTCGCCGGCGTACATGCCGGTCGCGAGCGCCTCGCGCGCGATCGTCGTCCCGGCGTCGATCGCCGCCTCGAGCGAGTCGGCGCGCTCGATCCGCCGCAGTCCCGCGGCGCTGAGCTGCGCCGCCAGCGCCGGCCCACTCTCCCCGATCAGGACCGCCGCAAAGGCCCGTTCGGCGGCGACCGCGACGAGATCCGCGAGTTCGACACCCTTGTCGCGGCCGCCGGCGATGAGCACCACGGGAGCCTCGAACGCGCGGAGCGCCGCGATCACCGCATCCGGCTGCGTTCCCTGCGAGTCGTTGACATACCTGATCCCATCGATCGTCGCGACCTCCTCGAGGCGGTGCTCGACCCCGCGGAACGACGCGGCGGCGCGACGGATCGCGTCGGGTGCGACACCGAAGAGCAGCGCCACGGCGACGGCCGCGAGCGCGTTCGACACGTTGTGCCTGCCCGGGATCCGCAGCTGGCCGATCGGGAGAACGCGGCCACCCGGCCCGACGGCCGCCGCTCCCCCGCCGGCGATCGGCAGACGCTCGACGCCGGCCGCGACGATCCAGTCGTCGACGATGCCCACGCCACCCGGCATGGGCCGCGCGAGCCGGTACATCACGGACGGCGCAACTCCGAGGCCGGCGTACGAGGCAACGACGGGATCGTCCGCATTCAGGACCAGCGCCCCTTCGCGGTCGACGAGCTCGGCGAGACGGCGCTTGACCCGCCGATAGCCCTCGACGGTTCCGTGACGGTCGAGATGATCCGCGGTGACGTTCGTGTATGCCGCGACGGTCGTGCCGCGCGAGAGCGTCGGGAGCTGCAGCTCGGAGAGCTCGTACACGACGCGGTGACGCGGGGTCAGCTCGAGGAGCCGCTCGACGATCGGGACGCCGATGTTGCCGCCGAGCAGGACCGGATGCGACGGATCCGCGGCGAGGAGCGCCGCGGTGAGCGACGACGTCGTCGTCTTGCCCTTCGTCCCGGTGATGCCGATCGTCGGTGCCGGACAGATACGCAGGAACAGGTCCGGCTCGGAGACGAGCGCCGGCGCGGTGCGCTCACGGCCGCGGCGCGCGGCGACGAGCTCCGCGAGCGCGGCCCGGAGCCGCGGCTCGGTCGTCGGGTAGTCCGGGTTGATCGACGGCGATGTCGTGACGAGCGCGGCGTTCC
>DASWSI010000224.1:0-4876 GCA_036402715.1 Candidatus Limnocylindrales bacterium | reverse complement strand
GGCCTCGTCCTCGACGTCGCGCCGCTTCGGCTCGACCGCGACTACCGGTGGCTCTGGACCGGCCAGGCCGTCAGCGGGACCGGCAACCAGATCACCCGGATCGCGCTGCCGTACCAGGTCTACGTCCTGACCGGCTCGACGCTCGCGATCGCGGCCCTGACGGCGATCCAGCTCGTCCCGATCCTCATCTTCGTCCTCGGCGCCGGCTCCGTCGCCGATGCCGTCGATCGCCGGAAGCTGCTGCTCGTCACGCAGATCGGGCTCGCGGCGTGCAGCCTCCTGCTCGTCCTGCTGGCGCTGAGCCGCGCCCCGTCGATTGCCGCGATCTTCGCCGTGGCGTTCGTCGCGGCTGCGCTCGGCTCGATCGACCAGCCGGCACGGTCCTCGGCGACCCCGCGGCTCGTCCCGCCGTCGCGTCTTCCGGCGGCGATTGCCCTTGGGCAGCTCAACTTCCAGCTCGCGTCCGTCGTGGGGCCGGCGGTTGGTGGCGTGCTGCTCGCGACGGTCGGGCTGAGCGGCGCGTACCTCGTCGACCTGATCAGCTACGGCGCGTCGATCGCGGGGATCCTTGCGATCGCGCCGATGCCGCCGGTCGGGGTGGTGGCACGGCCGGGGCTCGCGGCGGTCCGCGAAGGGCTGCGCTTCGCGGCCCAACGCCGGGTGATCCTCTCGACGTTCGTGATCGACCTCGACGCGATGATCTTCGGCATGCCGACGTCCCTCTTCCCGGTTCTCGCGCTCGACGTGTTCCGGACGGGTCCCGCCGGTCTCGGGCTCCTCGCCGCGGCGCCCGCCGTCGGGGCATTCCTTGGCGCGCTGCTGTCCGGGTGGGTGTCGATGGTCCGGAGGACGGGCCGGGCGGTCGTCGTCGCGGTCGTCATCTGGGGCGTCGCGATCGCGGCATTCGGGCTGTCGACGTTCTCGTTTGCGCTGGCGCTCGTGTTCCTCGGCATTGCGGGCGCGGCGGACGTCCTGTCCGCGGTGTTCCGGTCGACGATCGTCCAGCTCGAGACGCCGGACGAGCTCCGCGGCCGCGTGACGGCGATCCACATCATGGCGGTCACGAGTGGGCCGCGACTCGGCGACATCGAGGCAGCCGCCGTCGCGGCGGCGGTCGGTGCCCAGTTCTCGGTCGTGTCGGGCGGGGTGCTCTGTGTCGCAGGAGTCGTGGCCGTGGTCCGGGCGTTCCCGGAGCTGATGCGCCACGTCACCGGCGGCGACGGTTCGATCTCGAGCCCGCCGCGCTAGTCACGCTGGCTCGGTGCCGGCCTCGTCACCGCGGAAATCAGAAGTGCGGCCGGTCGAGGAGCCAGCCGCTCGACGTCAGGACGAGATCCCAGCTCCCGATCCATCGCCGCACCGTGCCGTCGTTGCGGTACTCGGTGAGGTCGACGGCCACGGTGGCACGCCGCGTCGCGGCGCTCATCGACGTGATCTGGTCGCGATTCAGGACGATCCGCGTGGTGCGGGCGAAGCGGCCGTCGATGTACTGCTTCGGTGGGTACTGGGCCTGCATCCTCGAGCTCCACAGCCGCGCCGCCTCCGCGAACCGATGGGCGGCGACGAGCTGATAGAACCGGGCGACGGTCTGTGCCGGGTTGCGGGCGGGCAGCGTCGCGCCGGCCGGGGGCGCCGGCGTCGCACGGGGCGTAGGACGCGGTGTCGGACGCGGGGTCGGTACGGGCGTGGGGCGGGCGGTCGGCGCGGGCGTCGGAACCGGGGTTGGGCGCGGGGTCGGCGGCGGCGTCGTCGTCGGGGACGCGGTTGGGGAGGGCGACGCTGTTGGCGCAACCGCGATGACTGGCACCGAAGCCGATGGCGTTCCGGTGGCGCCCGCGACCGCCCCCCGGTTGCTCGCGCCACGGGGCCACAGCACCCAGAGGATCGCCGCGACGAACAGCAATGCGGCGAGCGGAATGAGCCACGCCAGGCCGCGGCGACGACGCCGGTCGCCCTCTGTTCGAACGGGCGGCGCGATCGGGCGCGGCCTCGCCGTGCCAGCAGGCATCGTTGCCGATCCAGCGCTCATCGCCGAGGAGCCACCGCCGGCCGTCGTGGCACCTGCGGCCGCAAGGCGACCCGTGCCGCCCGTGGCTCCGGCTGCTCCGAACGCTGGCCCGGCCCCGAACGCTGCCGCGGTCCCAGCGCTTCCGACGCCGCTCGGCGCGACGATGGACTCGTTGGATCGGCTGAAGGCCGCCGTGCGATCGCTGGCCGCAGCGGGTCGCACTCCCGCGCCCGGCGTGGCGGCCGTCGCGGCCATCGCACCGGCGGCTACCGGGGCCCCGGCGGTCGTTCGCGCGGATCCGCGTCCGCCAGTTGACCGACCTCGACGACCGGCCGCTTCAGTGTCCGTCGCCGGGGACGCGGCCTCTCCACGCCGTGCGGCACCATTTCGAGCCGGTGACCGCGTCCCGCCGCCGCGGCTGCCGTTCGCCCGTCCGCCGGCGTCACGACCCGCAGGATCTGCGGCGCCGCCTGGACCGGGAGCGCCGCTTCCACGGTGCGCCGCCGCGGCCGCGGCGCCTGCCGCCGCCGCCGCGGCTGCCGCTCCCGCTGCAGCGGCGGCTGTGCCGTTCGTGCCACTCGTCGCGTTCGTGCCACTCGCGCCGTTCGCGGCGGCCCGACCGCGCCGACCGTCGCTTCGGCCGGTTTCGTTTGTCGCGCCGCCGGCCGCGGTCCTCGTCGCTGCAGCTCCGCCCGCAACATCTCGACGGGGCTCGTCGGCGGGCTGTCCGTCGGGACTGCCGATGCCGCGCATCGCGGCTCGCGGAGCGCCAGCGGCGCCAACCGCGACGCCGTCACCGCCGCGGCCGTGCACCGGCCGGCCCGGAATGGCCGTCCGGTTTCGACGAGCATCGCGCCACCAGCTCCGGATCGCGTCGGCGAACGCGCGCGCGCTCGGATAGCGGTCGGCTGGATCGCGGGCGAGCGCGCGCATGACGAGCGCGTCGATCCCCGGGGGCAGGTTCTCCGCGACGGCGCTCGGTGGCGGAGGGAGCCGGTGCAGGCGCTCCAGCGCGACGGCGGCCGGCGAGGTCCCGTCGAACGGGCGACGGCCGGTGAGGAGCTCGTACATCACGATGCCGAGCGAGTACACGTCCGACGCGGGCCCGACGTCCTCGCCGAGGACCTGCTCCGGGCTGCAGTACTGGACCGATCCAAGGAGCAATCCGGGGTTCGTCGTGTGCGCGTCGCCGAGTGCGCGCGCGATCCCGAAGTCCACGACGCGTACGGACCCGTCCGAGGTCAGGAGGATGTTGCCCGGCTTGACGTCGCGGTGGACGATGCCGCGGTCGTGCGCCGCCTGGAGCGCGTCGGCGACCGCGATTCCGATCCGGAGGACCTCGGCGAATGGCAGCGGACCGTGTTCGGTGAGGTCGCGTTCGAGATCGGGTCCGTCGACGAGCTGGATGACGATGAACTCGGCACCGTGGTCGACGCCGGAGTCGAAGACGGGAGCAACGTTTGGGTGGGCGAGCGCCGCCGCGCTCCGGGCCTCCTGGCGGAAGCGCCGAACGAAGTCCGGGTCGGATGCGAACTGGTTGCGAAGGATCTTGACGGCAACGTCACGGTCGAGGAGCTCGTCGCGCGCGCGATAGACGACCGCCATCCCGCCCTCACCCAGGACGTCGAGCAGCCGGTATCGATCCCCCAGGACGGTCCCCGCCAAGGCCATGTCCACAGGTAACCGCGTTCGCCGGTCACTGGACATCGACCCGCGCTCGGCAGGCATCACTGTGGGCTTGCATTGATGGCTGTAGCGGCCGAAACGCTAGAGTCGCCGGTGATGTCTGCCGCACCTGAGCCCGTCCATCGCGTCGTCATCGTCGGCGGCGGATTCGGTGGCCTGTACGCGGCCCGCGCGCTCGGTCGCGCCGGACGCGACGTCGACGTCACCGTGGTCGACCGGCGGAACTTCCATCTCTTCCAGCCGCTGCTCTACCAGGTCGCGACGGGCGCGCTGTCGCCGGGCGAGATCGCCCAGCCACTCCGGTCGATCCTCCGCGGCCAACGGAACACGACGGTCCTGCTCGGCGAAGCCGTCGGTCTCGACGTGGCCAATCGTCGCGTCCTCATGTCGGACGGCGGGCCGATCGAGTACGACTCGCTCGTCGTCGGCACCGGCGCGCGGCACGCGTACTTCGGTCACGACGAATGGGAGCGCTTCGCGCCGGGCCTGAAAACGGTCGAGGACGCGAACGAGATCAGGCGGCGGATCCTCATCGCGTTCGAGGCGGCGGAGCGCGAGGCGAACCCCGTGCGTCGCCAGGAATGGATGACGTTCGTCGTCGTTGGCGGCGGCCCGACGGGCGTCGAGCTCGCGGGCGCGCTCGGCGAGATCGCGAACGACACGCTGAAGAACGACTTCCGCTCGATCAACCCGCCGGACGCGCGGATCCTCCTCGTCGAGGCGCTCGACCGGATCCTCCCGAGCTACCCCGAGAGCCTGTCGCGCGAGGCGGTCAGGCAGCTGGAGCGGCTCGGCGCGAAAGTCCGGACCGGAGCGAAGGTGACCCAGATCGACGCCGACTGCGTCGTGGTGGAGGTTGCGGGTGGCGAGGAGCGGATCCCGTGCCGGACCGTCCTCTGGGCTGCCGGCGTCCGCGCCTCGTCGTTCGGTCGCGCGGTGGCAGAGGCCGCCGGCGCCGAGACGGACCGCGCCGGCCGCATTCCGGTGACGCCCGACCTGAGCATCGCGGGACATCCCGAGATCTTCGTCGTCGGTGATCTCGCGACGGCGATCCGCCCGAACGGAAAGCCGGTTCCCGGCGTCGCGCCGGCCGCGATCCAGATGGGCCGGCATGCGGCCCGCAACGTGCTCCACCGGGCGCGCCACGAGCCGACGGAGCCGTTCCGCTACCGCCACAAGGGC
>DASWSI010000223.1:0-13033 GCA_036402715.1 Candidatus Limnocylindrales bacterium | reverse complement strand
CCCGCGACGACCGTCATCCAGGTGTGGCACGCGGCCGGCGCATTCAAGAAGATGGGCTACAGCCTGTCCGGGAAGTCATTCGGGGGAGGGGCGGCGCTCCTCGATCGCGTTGCCGTCCATTCGAACTACGACCTCTGCCTCGTCTCGTCGCGCGCCGTCGCGCCGCAGTACGCGGAGGCGTTCCGGCTCCCGCTCGACCGGTTCGTCTCGACGATCGGGCTGCCGAGGACGGACGTCCTGTTCGGTCAGGCGGCCGCCGCCGCCGCGGCCCGTGTCCGCGCCCGCTACCCGCTCCCCGAAGGCCGAAGAGTCGTCCTCTATGCGCCGACGTTCCGCGGCGACAGCGGCGTCGATCCCGACGCGGGAGCGCTCCTCGACCTCCGGGTCCTCCGGCAGTGGCTGGGTGAGGACCACGTGATCCTCCTGCGCCTGCACCCGTTCGTCCGCGCCGCCGCCCCGATCGGCGCCGGCCTCGCGGGGTTCGTCATCGACGTCTCCGCCTACCCGGAGATCAACGAGCTGATGCTCGTGAGCGACGTCCTCGTGACCGACTACTCGAGCGCGATCTTCGAGTACGCGCTGCTCGGCCGGCCGATCGTGTTCTTCGCGCCCGATCTCGCCGCCTACGAGACGGAGCGCGGCTTCTACTTCGACTACCGAGCCGGCGTTCCGGGACCGGTGCTCGAGACGTCCGAGGCGGTCGCGTCGTACCTCCGCGCCGGGAGCTTCGACCTCGGCCGAGTCCGCGATTTCGCGGCCGCCGCGTTCGACGTCGCCGATGGGCGGGCCGCCGAGCGCTTCGTCGACGAGATCGCAATGCCGATGCTCGACCGGGAACGCCGCAACCGGCGCTAGCGCAGCGCGGCGCCGTCGAGACTTGTGGCTCCTTGAGGAACCCCATGTCGACGCGATTGCCGTGATGCCCCCATCCTCCGACGGCCCGAATGCCGCGGACAGCCGCGCCACGGACGGTGGCGTCGAGGAGGCCCGCACCGCGGACGGTGGCGTCGCGCCTTCGGGGACCCGTCGCCGCACCAGCGTGCCCATCACGCTCGCACGCGCCGTCGCCGCAGCCACGCTCGCCGTGCTCCTCGTCTCGAGCGTCGCGCTGTTCGAGTTCCTCGGCGTCCCGGCCGGAGCCGGCGCGACCGGAGCGACCGGAGGCACGGGACCGGCACCAACGTCAGACCCCACGGTTGCCACGCCGGCGAAGCCATTGCCGCAGTTCAGCGGCTCGATCCTGTTCGTCCGGGACGGCGACATCTGGTCCGCGACGTCTGCCGGCTTCACCCAGCTGAGCCGGAAGGGGACGGACCAGTTCCCCGTCTGGGCGGCGGACGGTCGACGGGTCTTCTTCACGGAGACGGACCGGCAGCTGGCCAAGGCGCCGTCGGCGGGCCAGTTCTCGAACATCACCCTCGAATACCCGACGCTCATGAGCATGGCGGCGGACGGGTCGGACCGGAAGTCCATCCTCAGCTCGCTGATCAAGCTGGCGGGTCCGCCGGACGCGAAGTTCTTCTTCCAGATCATCGAGCCGGACCTCAGCCCCGACGGAACCCAGCTCGCGCTCGTTTCCGATGCCGCCGATCCGCTCGGTGCGGACGTGACGCTGAGCGTCCTGCCGGTGAGCGGCGGCAAGGTCCGGACGCTCCCGGTCAAGGACAACCGCGGCCTCGGCCACAACGACCCGTCGTGGAGCCCGGACGGGAAGAGCATCGCGTTCACCTACAACGATGGCGCCGGTGGGATTGGAACGCCGCGAATCGGCGTCTACGACATCGCCACGCGAAAGCTCCGGTTCGTGGGCGGAGCGGGCTACGCGAATCCGGACTGGTCGCCGGACGGCCGCGACCTCGTCGTCGAGCGCACCAACGGCAAGGGCCGCGACCTCGTGGTGCTCGACGCGACGTCGGGCACGGTGGTGAACCGGCTCACGACCGATGGCCAGAGCTTCGGACCCACGTTCTCCCCCGACGGCTCGAAGGTCGCCTTCCTCCACCTCGACGGCCAGGCGATCGACATCCGGCTCCTCTCGCTCTCGACCGACGGCAGATTCACGGTGACGAGCAACCAGGCCGTCACGGCCGACGGTCACATCGAAGGGCGCTCGCCGCTCTCGTGGTCCTCGGCGGCCGGCGCCGGGACGCCGCCGTGACGGCCGGTGTTCTGCGCCCGAGCGGCACTGCCGACGCCGGCACGCCGGACGCGGCGCGGTCGGATAGGTCCGCGTTTGCCGCCGCGCTGTTCAGCGGGATCTTCCCGGGTCTCGGCCAGCTCTATCTCGGCCGACGTGCGCGAGCGCTCGGCTGGGCGGTTCTGCCGCTGCTCGGAATCGCGCTGATCGTCGGCGTGGCCGTGAGTCACGCTGCGCGGATCGGTGTCCTCGCCCAGCTCGCCAGCCCCCAGGGGCTGATGGCCGCGCTCGCGGTGAACGTCGCGCTCCTCGTCTATCGGGTCGCCGCGGTCCTCGACGCCTGGCGTGGCGGCACGAACCGAGCGGCGGGCCCCGGCGAACGCCCCGTGGTCGGGAGCGCCCCGCCGAGCCGAGGGACGCACCGCCGGCCGGGGGCACTCAACCTCCTGTCTGTCGCAGGGCTCGTCCTCGTGATCGTGACCGTCGCGCTCCCCCACCTCGCCGTTGGCCGAGTGAACCTTGCGATCTACGACACGCTGATCGGTCTCAACTCGGGCGATTCGTCGCCCCTCGGCGGACAGAGCGAGCCGGACGGCGGGCTGACGCTGCCCGGGATTGCGGGTGCGTCCGGCGGCCCCGACGCCGGCTCTCCCCCGCCGGGCGGGATCCTGCCGACGCCGACGGCCGCGCCCGCCTGGAACGGGACCGAACGGCTCAACATCCTGCTGATCGGCGCCGACCACCGGCCGGGCGGCGGCGAGTACCTGACCGACACGATGATCGTTGCGAGCATCGACCCCGTCACGAAGCAGGTCGCGATGTTCAGCCTGCCGCGCGACACGGCGGACGTTCCCCTGCCCGCCCACTGGACGGCGACCCGCGGCTACCCCGGCGGCGTCTTCCCCCGCAAGATCAACTCGCTGTACACGGTCGCCCGGCAGCATCCGGGGGCCTTCCCCGGCAACGATGCACAGCGCGGGTTCATCGCCCTGAAGGGAGCCCTGGGCGAGCTGTACCACCTCGACATCAAGTACTACGTCGCGGTCGACTTCGAGGGGTTCCTCACGGCGATGAATGCAGTCGGTGGCGTGACCGTCGACGTGCAGGTGCCAGTCCGCGACCATCACTACCCCGCCGACGACGGACGCGGCGCGCTGAATCTCTACATCCAGCCGGGAATTCAGCACTTCGACGGGCCGGAGGCGCTCGCGTACGCACGTGCCCGCCACGAGACGTCGGACTTCGATCGCGGGCAGCGGCAGCAGCGGATCCTGACGTCCATCGCGCACCAGACGGACCTGTCGAGCCTCCTCATCCCCGGCCGGCTCGACGCGCTCTTCCGGGCCGTCCACGACACCGTCAAGACGGACATCCCGGCGGACCTCTTCCCGAGCCTCGTGACCCTCGCGGACGGGATCGACCTGAACGCGATCCGGTCGATCGTCTTCACCCCGCCGAAGTACTCGACTGTCTGTTATCCGTGCGCGCCGACGAACGAATACATCCTCCGGCCGGACGTCGCGGCGATCCGGCAGACCGTCGCCGACGCGCTCGCCGCTCCCGCTTCCGGAGCTCAGCCGACGCCGTCCTCCGCGTCGTCAGGCCCGTCCGGCGCGCCGTAGCGGCGCATCGTTGCCCGCGCTGCAATGAGCGTGTGGCGTCGCCCTTGGCAATCCGGGGGTTGGCGTCGGCGGGCGGTTCCTAGTCTCGACGATCAAGAGTCCCCATCCCAGCGGAGCCCGTTCTTCCTCATGCAGATCCACGCGATCGTCCTGGCCGGCGGCAACGGGAACCGGTTCGGGGCGGAGATGCCGAAGCAGTTCGTTCGGCTGGCCGGCGACCCCATTCTCGTCCGCGGAATCCGCGCGATCGCTTCGGCCGGTGTGGACCGAATGGTCGTCGTGGCCCATCCCAACTGGGTGAGCGAGACCGTCGACCTCGTCGCGAGCGCCGGCGTCCAGGTACCCACGGCGGTCGTCGCGGGTGGCATGACCCGAAACGAAAGCACGGCGAACGGCCTGCGCAGCCTCGCGGCCGCGGACGACGACGTGATCCTCGTCCACGACGCCGTGCGCCCGCTCGTGCCTGTCGAGGTCATCCTGCGCTCGATCGAGCCGATCCTCCTCGGGCGGGCGGACGCGACCGACACGGTCATCCCGAGCGCCGACACGCTCGTCGTCGTCGACGGCGATGACGTCGTCGAGATCCCGGACCGGAGCCGGTACCGCCGCGGCCAGACGCCGCAGGTCTTCCGCAAGCGCGTCCTGGCGGCGGCATACGAAGCGGCCGCGCGTGCCGGGGACCTGTCGGCCACGGACGATTGCAGCCTCGTGCTCCGCTACGTCCCCGGCGCGCGGATCGTTGCCGTCGCGGGCGATGAGGTGAACCTGAAGATCACGACCCGGATCGACATGGTCGTCGCCGACCGGATGCTCCAGATGCAGACGATGTCGCCACTCGACGGCGCCGGTGCGTCGCGGCCGCTCCGCGGAGCGCGGATTCTCGTCGTCGGTGGCACGAATGGGATCGGGCAGTCGATTGCCGCCGAGGCGGAGCGACTCGGCGCGACGGTCGCGGTCGACGGCCGGTCGCGGGGCCTCGACGTCCGCGACCACCGGGCCGTGGCCGCCCGCGTCAAGCTCGCGGCGGAGCGGCTCGGCGGCCTCGACCATGTCGTCTGCACCGCGGGCGTGCTCCGAATCGGCTCGCTCGCCGACATGACGCCGGAGGAGTACGCCGAGGTCGTCGACGTCAACGTCACCGGGACCCTGAACGTCGCCCGCGCCGCGTACCGCCATCTTCGCCGCAGCCGCGGCTCGTTCACCGTCTTCGCGTCGAGCTCGTTCACCCGCGGTCGCCCGGACTACGTGGCCTACTCGGCGAGCAAGGCCGCGGTCGTCAACCTCGCCCAGGGGCTGGCGGAGGAATGGGGCCGCGACGGGATCCGGGTCAACGCGGTGAGCCCGGAGCGGACCGATACGCCGATGCGTCGGCGGGCGTTCCCGAACGAGTCGTCCGCCGGAATGCTGGCGGCTGCCGACGTGGCCGTCGCGACGCTGGCGCTGATGCAGTCCGACCTCACCGGCCAGGTGCTCGACGTCCGGCGCCACGACCCGCTCTGCGCGCCGGCCGCGAGCGCGCCGAAAGCGGTCTCGGAGCCAGAGCCGGTGCGGCGGAGTCGCCCGCGCCGGACGAGCCAGGCGGCCCCGGGCGTCCACGCGGCGTTTGCGGGACCAGGCGCCGCCGGTGAATGAACCGCGCCGAGTACGTCGTCGCGCAATTGGTGCTCCGCCTGCTGGGGCTCCTCTTCTCGCTGCTCCGCGTTCACCCTGACCGCGTCGTACTCGCGACGGCGCGAACGCCGCAGCTCGACGGCAACCTGCTGCATGTCTACCGGGCGATGCGGCAGCAGCGCGCGGATCTCGACTACGTGCTTCTCCCCGAGCCGTACAGCTACGGCCTGATCGGGAAGATCCGCTACTTCCTGCGGCTGGCACGCGGGATGTATTACCTCCGCACGGCGGCGCTGTTCGTCGTCGACAACGCCTACCTGCCTGTCCACGTCGCGCCGCATCCGGGCACCACCGTCGTCCAGGTCTGGCACGCGACGGGCGCGCTGAAGCGGTTCGGGCTCGACGCAACCGTCCCACCGCCCGGCGTCGAGCCTCGCTTCCTCCATCGCCGCTACGACTACGTCGTGACGACCTCGGAGGCATCCCGCGTGCCGTGGTCGCGTGCCCTCGGGACGCCGGTCGAGCGCGTGCTGCCACTCGGAAGCCCGAGGACCGATTTCTTCTTCGACCAGGAGGCGATGGCGGCGGCCCGCGCGCGGATGCTCGAGCGCTACCCCTCGCTTGTCGGGCGCCGGGTCGTCGTCCACGCGCCGACATTTCGCGGCCGCGGGGCGGCGAAGCATCCCGCCGCCCGGCTCGACGCCGTTCGGCTCCGCGCCGCCCTCCCCGACTCGTACGCGCTCGTCCTGAAGTGCCACCCGAATCTGGGCGGGCCGGGCGAGCCGCCGGACGGCTACGACGTCGTGATGGATGCGACGACGGAGGTCAACGAGCTGTTCACGGTGACGGACATCCTCGTGACGGACTACTCGTCGTCGATCTTCGAGTACGCGCTCCTGCGGCGGCCGCTCGTGCTCCTGGTCGGTGACCTCGCGGAATACGAGCGCAACCCGGGGCTGTACCTCGACTACCGCACGGAGATGATCGGGACGCAGGTCGACGACACCGACGGCGTCATCGCCGCGATCGTCGAGGAGCGGTTCGACCTTGCCCCGTACGACGCCTTCATCGATCGACACCTCGGGGCGCCGGACGGACGCGCGAGCGTGCGGTTCGTCGAGCGGTTCCTGCCGCAGCTCGCGGAGCGCGCCGCGCAGCCCGAACCGTCAGCCGGCCAGCGGAACGACCCGGCCGTCGCGGTCGATCGTCGCCTCGCGCCGTAGGCGACGCAGCTCCGCGCCGGGGACCTGGTCGCGGGCGTGGTAGCTGGATCGAACGAGCGGCCCCGATTCGACGTGGCGAAAGCCCAGCCCGAGCGCTTCGGCCTTCATCTCCGCGAACTCGTCAGGGTGGTAGTAGCGCTCGAGCGGGAGGTGCTTCGCCGACGGCCGCAGGTATTGCCCGATCGTCAGGATGTCGCAGTCGACGTCGCGCAGCGCGCGGAACGCGGCCGACAGCTCGTCGCGCGTCTCCCCGAGCCCGACCATCAGCGAGCTCTTCGTGTGGACGGGGTACGGAATCTCGGCGGCGTACGCCTTCGCCCGGTCGAGCACGCTCAGCGTTCGATCCCACCGGGCGCGCTTGCGGACCGGCTTCTGGAGCCGCTGGACCGTCTCGAGGTTGTGATTGAGGATGTCCGGCCGGGCCGCCATGACGTCACGAAGGGGCGCCTCCGCGCCGTTGAAATCCGGGATGAGCACCTCGACGCCCATCCCGGGACACGCGTCCTTCAGCCTGCGGATCGTCTCGGCGAAGACGTGCGCCCCGCCGTCCGGCAGGTCGTCCCGTGCCACGGACGTGACGACGACATGCTCGAGCCCGAGACCCGAGATCGCCTCCGCGACGCGCCGCGGCTCGTCGTCGTCGAACCACTCCGGCCGGCCGGTCTTGATGTTGCAGAAGCCGCAGGCCCGGGTGCACGTGTCGCCGAGGATCATGATCGTCGCGGTGCGCTGGTCCCAGCACTCCCCGATGTTCGGGCAGTGGGCCTCCTCGCAGACCGTGTTGAGGTTGAGCCCGCGGAGCAGCCGTTTCAGGTCCTGGTAGTTGTCGCCGGATGGCATCCGGGCGCGGATCCAGTCCGGGTGGCGGCGGAGCGCCGTCGTGCCGTCTATTGCGGCGTCCGTGAAGGAGCCGCCGCCCATGGCGATGGTGAGCGGCTCGTGGCTGGCGTGGCCGTGCCCCGCACCCGTCGCGTCGCCGCCGGCCGGCGAGAACATCGGCAGCTCGCGGGCCATCAGTAGATCGGCGTCTCCGCGCCCACGGATTCGAGCCATGCCTTGATCGCGCGCAGCAGCGCCGCGCCGCCGGCCCCGTCGTTCGCCCGGTGGTCGACCCCGAGGACCATGTTCATCACGGACCGGATCGCGATGACGTCGCCATCCGCCGTCGAGACGACGACCGGCCGCTTCGTGATGGCCTCCATCGTCACGATCCCGACCTCCGGGACGTTGAGGATCGGCATCACGAGGTTCGTCCCGAGATAGCCGGTGTTGTCGACGGTGAACGTCCCGCCACCGAAGTCGTCCAGCCGGAACTTCCCGAGCTTGGCCCGTGCCGCCACGTCGGCAATCGCGACGTTCAGGCCGTGGATCGAGAGCTGGTCCGCGTCGCGGATGACGGGCACGATGAGCCCTTCGTCGACCGCGACCGCCACGCCGATGTTGATCCGCCGCTTGGCGAGGACGCCCTGCTCGGTCCAGTGCGCGTTGAACGTGGGGTGCTGCTTGAGCGCCTCGGCCGAGGCCTTCACGACAAACGGCACGTAGCTGAGCGAGATGCCCTCCTTCGCCCGGTAGTCGCGATTGGCGCGCTCCCGGAAGGCGACGAGTCGCGTCGCGTCGACCTCCATCTGGACGTACGCGTGCGGCGCCTGGAGCGCCTTCGTCATCTGCGCCGCGACGCCCTTGCGCATCTGGGTCATCGGAACGAGAACCTCGTCCGCTCCCGGCGGGAACTCGATCGCGGCCGCGCTTGGCGCCGACGCGGGCGCGCCACCGGACGCCGCGGGCGCGGGTGCAGCGCGGGCTGGTGTCGGGGCCGGGCTCGCGGGTGCAGGCGCCCCCGCCGCCGCACGGGCGGGCGCCGCCGCGGACTGCCCGTTGACGGGCTGGCCGGTGCGCTGCGATTCGACGTAGCTCGTCACGTCCTCGCGGGTGATCCGGCCCCCGCCGCCGGTTCCGACGATCTGCGCTGCCGAAAGTCCGTGCTCGCGAAGCAGCCGCCGGACCGCCGGCGTCATCCGCGCATCGGGGTTCGCCGTTCCGTTCGTCGTTCCGTTCGTCGCGCCGTCGCCGTCCGCCGACGCTGATCCGGTTCCCGCGGTGGACGGTGCGGACATCGCCGGCGCGCCGCCCGCGGCGATTCCCACCGTCGGTGCGGTCGCCGATGGCGCTCCCGCTCCGGCGGCGGCCGCGGCTCGCTCCGGTCGGTCCGTCGCCGGTCGCTCGTCGGAGCCCGCCGGCCCGTACGCCGGCGCCCGAACGTCGACCTCGGGTCCGCGGGTGTCCGGCTCCGAGGACGCGGCCGGCTTTTCGGTGGCGACGGGCCCCGACGGCGCTGCGGCGCCCGTCGGTGCACCCGATCCGGACGTCGCGCCCGCCTCATCCGCCGTCTCGATGATCGCGATCTCGGCGTTGTTCGGGACCGTCGCGCCTTCCTCGACGAGGATCTCGCGGAGGACGCCCTCGAACGGCGACGGCACCTCGGCGTTGACCTTGTCCGTGATGACCTCGACGAGCGGCTCGTACTTCGCGACGTTGTCGCCGGGCTTCTTGAGCCACTTTCCGATCGTCCCCTCGGCAACGCTCTCGCCGAGCTGAGGCATCGTCACCTTGGCCACTGATCGTTCTCCTCCAGGAGCGGCCCCGAGGCAGGGGCCGTCGCGCCACCGTCGTAGTGTCGCGCATCGTGCGGAGTCCCGCGTCGAGCGCCGCCCGGCGAGCGAGCGTGTCGCGGGACCTCGCGCGCTCCCAGGGGCGCCGGCGTGCACACTGCGGCGATGCAGCGAACGTTTCGGCAGGTCGACGTCTTCACCCCCACGCCGTACTCGGGCAACCCCGTCGCCGTCGTCCTCGATGCCGAGGACCTCGACGCGGAGGCGATGGCCCGCTTCGCGAGCTGGACCAACCTCTCGGAGACGACGTTCGTCCTTCCACCGACGAAACCGGAGGCCGACTACCGGGTCCGGATCTTCACGCCGGTCCAGGAGCTGCCGTTCGCGGGGCACCCGACACTGGGCACATGTCACGCGTGGCTCGAGGCCGGTGGGGCGCCGGCAGATCCGGACGTCATCGTCCAGGAATGCGAGGCAGGGCTGATCCGGATCCGGCCGACCGCCGATGGTCTTGCCTTCGCCGCGCCACCGCTCGTGCGGTCCGGGCCCGTGGACGAGCCGCTGCTCGACCGGATCGCGACGGTCCTCGGCATCCCGCGCGCGGACATCGCCGACAGCCAGTGGGTCGACAACGGTCCTGGCTGGGTCGCGGTTCGCCTCGCCACCGCCGAAGCCGTTCTGGCCCTCCGGCCGGGCCTCATCGACTTCGACCTCGGGGTCGTTGGCGAGTACCCGCCCGGTGGAGCGGCGGCCGTCGAGGTCCGGGCGTTCTTCCCGAAGGACGGCGCGACGGTCGAGGATCCGGTGACGGGGAGCCTGAACGCGTCGCTCGCCGGCTGGCTGCTCGATGCGAAGCGCGTCACCGCGCCGTACGTCGCGAGCCAGGGCACCGCGCTCGGGCGCGCCGGCCGGGTCCACGTCTCGCGCGACGCCGACGGAACGATCTGGGTGGGCGGCGGGACGGTCACGTGCATCGCGGGCGAGGTCGAGATCTAGAAACGGCGGTCCTCGTCGACGGCCGCGCGCCGCCGCACATCAGGCTCCCGGCTATCGTCCCGGCATGCCGCGCCGCTCCCCTCCCCTTCCCGCGCTCGAGACCGGGTGGGACCGCGTCCTCGCGCTTCGCCTCGCGCGCCATCACCTCGCGGTTCGGGCGACGCCGGACCGGGCCGTCGACGTCGTCGCCGACCTCGTCGGGCTTCACGCGCAGGTCATGGGCTCCGCGGAGCTCCAGCTCGGTGCCCGCGTGGACGGGCTTCGCGCAGCGGACGTCCGCGACGTCGTCTGGGAGCAGAGGCGGCTCGTGAAAGCGTGGTCCTTCCGTGGCACGCTCCACCTCCTGGTCCCCGACGACCTGGCCGACTTCGTCCTCGCGGCGGCGACCCGCGAACGGTGGCACGAGCCGACCTGGCAACGGTACTTCGGGATGACGGTGGAGCGGATGGAGTCGATCATCGCCGCCGTCGACGCCGTCCTGTCGGACCGGCCGCTGGCGCGCGCGCAGCTCGCGGACGCCGTCGCCGAGCGCACCGGTGACGAGGAGCTCGGCACGCTGCTCCGAACCGGCTGGGGGACGTTTCTCGGCGCCCCGGCGCAGCGCGGCTCGCTGATCTTCGGGCCGAACGACGGCCGAAATGTCACGTTCGTCAAGCCGTCGGCGTGGCTCGGGCGCGCCATCGCTCGCGCGGACCGCCCGGATGCGCCTGAGCCGCTCGACGCCCTCGCCTCGATGATCGCGCGGTTCCTTGCCGCCTTCCCTGGGTCCAGCCTGGCAATGATCGGGCGGTGGTGGGGAGCGACGCGCGCGACCCTCATCCGCGACGCAGCCGCGCGCCTACCCGTCGAGGTGGCGGATGTCGACGTCGACGGCGTCACGACCCTCGTTCGCCGCGACGACCTTGCGGAACTCGCCGCCACCCAGCCGTTCGCCGGCGTCCGGCTGTTGCCCGGTTTCGACCCGTTCACCAACGAGCTGCCGCGGCGCGTGGACGCGGTCCTGCCCGTCGAGCATCACGATCTCGTCTACCGGACGGCGGGGTGGGTGACGCCACTGGTGCTGATCGACGGACAGATCCGCGGCACGTGGGAGATTGGCGGCGGCCGCCACGGCGTCGTGCAGGTGACGCCATGGGGACGGTGGCGCGGCGGTGTTCGCAACGAGCTCACGGCCGAGGTCGATCGCTTCGCGTCGTTTCTCGACCGCCGGCTGGCGGTCGAGTTCGGTGCTCCGCTTGCGATCGCGAGGAACGGCGCCGGCGGGCGCTGAAACGGCGGCGGCGTAGACTGTTGCCAGCGCAACGAACTCGCTGCGCGTCGGGAGCAGAACCATGGATTCGACCAGCCTCGGATTGCTCGTGCTACGGCTCGTGGTCGGCCTCACGATGGCCGCGCACGGTGCCCAGAAGGTCTTCGGGTGGTGGTCCGGGCCCGGGATCGGCGGCTGGACCGCCGCCATGGAGCGGATGCGATTCCGTCCGGCACGGTTCTTCGCCTGGCTGTCGGCCGCAGCGGAGCTCATCGGCGGACTGCTCCTTGCCGTGGGTCTCCTGACGCCTTTGGCCGCCGCGGTCCTCGTCGGCCAGTCCGCCGTCATCATCGGCCACGTCCACGGCCCGAAGGGCTTCTGGAACAGGAACTCCGGCTTCGAGTTCCCGCTCGCGCTGGTCGGCGGCGCGGTGTCGATCGGACTGATCGGCGCCGGAGCGCTTTCTGTCGACGCGGCGATCGGGCTGCGGTTCGACGATGCGGTCCGCGCCGCGCTGCTGGTCGTCGGAGCGCTCGGCGGGATTGCCGCGCTCGCGGTCCCGCGCCTGGCAAAGAAGGAAGACTCCGCGACCGCGGGCTGAGGCGTCGGGCCGCCGAGAGGTCCGCGCTCCGAGCACCGCGGCCGAGCCGCCGAGGCGACCTCCGGCTGACCGCCGCCTACGGCCGGCGCGATGTCACCGCGACCAGCCGCCGGTACTCGTCGCTGGTGTAGACCTCGTAGCTTCTGTCGACCAGCGCCTCGAGCTCCGTCATCACCGGCTCGTCGACGGCCGCGAAGTTGAAGCAGGCCTTGCCCTGCATCCTCCGGCGGAGCGCGGGCGAGATCTCGTCGAGGAGTGACGGCCGGCCGTAGACGGGCAGCACGTAGAGGCTGACGTAGCGCTTCCCGGTCCGCAGACCGATGAAGTAGTCGTGCGCTCGGCCGCCCGGTCTACCGAGCGTCTCGACCCCGTAAAGCGCCTTCGACTCGAGCCGGTCGCGGTACCGATCGACGATCGCGCCGAGCCGCGCCTCGACCGCGTCGAACTCCGACATCAGTACGCGGCCAGCCTCCGGATCGCGTCCGCGATCTTCTCGGGGTTGACCATGAACCAGTCCTCGAGGACGTGGTTGTACGGGACAGCCGGGACATCGGGGCCGGCGACTCGCGTCACGGGGCCATCGAGGTAGTCGAACGCCTCCTCGCCGACGATCGCGGCGACCTCCGCGCCGTAGCCGCCGAACCGGTTGTCCTCGTACACGACGAGGCACTTGCCGGTCTTGCGAACGGAATCGAGGAGGGTCTCCTTGTCGAGCGGCCGCAGCGTCCGAAGGTCGACGACCTCGACGCTGATGCCCTCCTCCTCGACGCGCTCCGCTGCCTCGAGAGCGTAGTGCGCCATGAGCCCGTAGGCGATGACCGTCATCTGGGTACCCGGCCGCGTGATCGCGGCCTTGCCGAGCGGAACGGTGTACTCGCCATCCGGCACGTCGCCGCGGACGGAGCGATACATCTTCTTGTGCTCGAAATACAGCACCGGGTCCTCGTCTCGGATCGCCGACCGGAGGAGGCCCTTCGCGTCA